>CAYUUB010000011.1:0-17490 GCA_964447725.1 uncultured Oscillospiraceae bacterium | reverse complement strand
TCTACAGCGACCTTGCAAACGGATCGAAATGGATGAGCGAAAAATACGGCGGCAAGGATTACGCCATGCATTCAAAGGGGCTTGAGATGGCGAGCTACGAGCCGCGCCGCTCGGTCGGCATGGGGCTTGGCTACGCAACCAGCAACCGCGGCGGTTGCCACCTCAACGGCGGATATCTGGCTCTGCTGGAATCCGTCGGCGTGCTGATGACCGACCCGCTTTCCACCTCCGCCAAGCCTGCGCTGACGGTCTTTCTGCAAAACGGCATGGAAGCCGTCTCCGCCGCGGGATTCTGCCTGTTTTCGGCGCAGTCGTTCGTACCGGCAATCTTTTTCCGGCTCGGCCCGCATCATCCGTTCACGCGCGCGGTCGGAAAAATTGCAACGCACTCCGGCCCCGCCGTACGCATGCTTCTCTGGATGATGCCGGTCGTCCGGTTCAATTCGCTCTTCCTTTTCCCGCATGCGGAAACGCTGCGGCTGATTACGGGCTTCCCGTTTTATACCGGCTCGTTCATCAAGCTCGGCGAGCGCGGCTATAATATGGAGCGGCTTTACAACATGCGCGAAGGCCTGGCGAAAAAGGACGACTCCCTTCCGGACCGCCTCACCAAGGTGCCGCAGGACCCGGACAATCCGAAGACCGTCGTCCGGCTCGATAAAATGTTGCCGGTGTACTACAAGGTGCGCGGCTGGAGCAAGGACGGAGTGCCGACTAAACGTACATTACGGAAGCTGGGGATTAAAGCATGAAGACGATTCGCTATTATGCGCCGCTGCGCGGCATCGTGAAAAAAGAATCCGACGAAACCGAAGCGCAAACCGTCGGGGACGTGCTCGGCCAAATCAAAACCACGTATGGCAAGCAGGCCTATAAAGCCGCAAAGAGTTCGCTGATCGTTGTAAACGACGTCAGCATCGGGCTCTACGACGGCAAGAAGACCGCCCTCAAGGACGGCGACGTGGTCGGATTCCTTCCGCTCTGCGGCGGAGGCTGATCGTTGCAGACCGACTGATAGGAACAAGAGGCTCCGAACAAGCCTCTTGTTTTTTTATTATGGTTCAGGCGTCGCGTCCGGCGTTTCAGGCGTCGCGGATGATTCCGCAGGCGTAAACAGGACCCAGTCGTCCGTGTTGCACTGTCCCCTGTTGTTCAGCCCTTCCGCCAGCACGCGTCCGTCCGCCGTCACGGCGACGACATGCGTCGCGCTCGCCGAAACGGCAACGATGTTTCCCCAGGCGGAAACGTCGATGGCGTCGCGCTCCCTGAAAAACAGCGCGGTCACGTTCCCGGAATCGTCCAGTGCAAACAGGCCGTTCGTCGTGCAGTCGATGGCAAGAACGTTCGTCAGCCCGCTCGTGTCGAGCCCGACGGCGACGACCGTCCCGTCCGCCTTGAGCCCCGCGCTGTTGGCGGTCGCGGCATCGATCGAAACAAGGTCGAAATAGTCGTCGTTGACCAGCTCGTCCGCCGTCGTGAGCGGTTGCCCGTTTTCCATTACGCCGCACAGCGCGTAATCGCCGACGCTCAAATCCGTCACGTCGTGCCACTTCATCGTCTGATAGGTCGCATAGCCCGTGCTCACGATGGTTCCGTCGGACTGCAACCCGACCGTATTGTACGCGCCCGCATAGATCGCCGTTATATCATGCCAGTCGCCGACGTCACATTGCCCGTACTTATTGGAACCGCAGGCAACGACCGTTCCATCGCTCAAAAGGCCGACCGTGTGGTACGCGCCAGCAGCCAGCGCAATCACATTGCTCCATTCGGAAACGTTGCCCTGCCCGGAACGATTCGACCCGGCGGCAAGCACCGTTCCGTCGTCCTTCAGCGCGACCGTGTGCAGATGGCCCGTCGCCAGAATGCCGTGCGGAAGCGATTCGCGCGCTTCCTTCAGCCTTGCCCGTTCGTCGAGCTGCTCGTCCGTCAGGCCGACCAGCAGAGAAACGAGATCGCCCGCGCCTTCGTTGTCCGACAGCGCGGCGGCCGACAGCCTTGCGTACTCCGCCGCGTCCTCGTAGCTGCCCAGCGCATAGAAGAGGCGCATGGATTCCTCATAATAACCGTATTCATACCGCTCCAGCGCATACGAATAGCTGCATGCCTCGCTTCTTTCCAGCGCGTCGGAATAAACGCCGAGGCTGGCGTACGTTTCGCTCGCCTCCCGATAGTCGCCGTCCGCTTCGTACATTTTCGCCTGTTTATATACCGCGCTTTGCCATGCGGCTTCCGCGCCCGTATAATCCCCCGCCGCCTGGTACAGCTGGATCGCCTCGTCGAGATTGCCGCTGTTTTCATTCGCCGCGCCGCAGGCAAAATAGTTGCGCTTCATCAGCTCTTCCGCCGCGGCTTCGTCGTCCAGCGATTTGATCAGCTTCTCCGCTTTTTGATACTCGCCGCGGTCGATCAGAACGCCGGCATAAAGCTGCTTGATCGGAGAAACGTTCCGATACGCAAGATACCCGAGCGCGATCAGCGCCAGAACGGCAATCAGCGAGCCGAACAGCGCGCGGCGCACGAACCTGCGGTCGCTCTCCGCACTGTCGGCTCCGCCCACCGGCGCGGACTGCTTCCTCCAGATAAGGGTTGCGTTGCCGCGCCCGCTCGCGTCCTCTTTGCGAATCATTCGATGTGGTTTTTGCGTATTCCCGTTCATTTCAGATTCTCCGGCATCAGCTGGTTGACGAACTGCGTGGCGATTCCGTCCGACTCCGACAGCACGACATAGATGTCCGTAATGCCGCAGCGGCGCACATAGTCGCTGACGCTTCCCTGCGCGTCCTCGCGTGTATAATAGGAGTCCCGGAAATCGACCATATACACGCTGTCGTAATACGGCATCAGAAACGGCGCCATCGCATTGCCGAAGGAGTCGCAGACCATCAGTACGTTCTGCCCGGTATGGTAGCCGCCGTCCAGAACGCGATACGGCCCGTGCGTTCCGCCAAGGAACACCTTGTAGTCGTCCTGCGTCATGTCGATGACGGGCAGTTCCGCTTTCCGGTACGCGTTGGCGACGCGATAGGATTCCGCTGGCAGAAGCGGCTCGTAAACCGTCACGGTGTCGGCGAGGCTTTTCAGCTTTGCGCTGCGCTGATGCAGATAGATCGAGCCGAGGAAATCGCCGATCTCGCTTGTTTGATATTCTTCGAGCGGGACCGTCCGGTATCCCGCCGCTTCCAGCACGGCGTCGGCGACATAGTAAGCGCCGAGCGCCGTCCAGTGGTGGTCGGTTCTAAAGTAGATATACTCTCCGGCAAGAATGTGCGGCTCCAGAATGTCTACGACCGAATGCACCGAAACTTTGTCCGTCGTCAGCGCCGAAAGCGCCGTCTCCACATCGCTCGACCAGCCGTTTTCGTCGTCCGTATGCAGCGCGAGTTTGTTGGCCGTCTGCGCGCGCGGCGCCAGCAGCACATGCAGCGTGCCGTCGTCCGGCAGGATCGCAGCATATGCGTTGAACACATCCGCCGCCCTTTGAATATCCTCGCCGGAATAGGTCAGCAGCGCGGTCTTCGTCCCGTCGGCGTTTTCCAGCCAGACGTTCGCCTCGTCGAACGAAACCTGCTGCGCAACCGTATCGCTATCCTCCGTTTCCGGCTCGGCGGCGGTATCGGCCTGCTCGTCCGCCGCAACGGTTTGCGCGGATTCCGTCTCCTGCGTTTCGGTATCGATCGTTTCAGCGGACGTTTCCGCCTCCGGCAAGTCGATCACGAGCGTGTCGTCGTCCGTGCCTTCGCTGAGCAGTTCGTCGACCGTCAGCGCGGAAAACAGATGCTTCATCGCGGTCGCCGCGTCCACGACCTGCGTGCGCAGGAAAAATTTATCGCAAAGGAAATCTTCAAACGCCTCGTCGAGGTCGCCGCTTAAAATCGTATCCCTCGTCAGGGACGGAAGCGCGGCAAGCGTGCGGTTTTCATCTGCCGAAACCACCGCGTCCTTATCGGCAAACAAAAGCAGGCACACGCCGAGCGCGCCGCAGAGAATCAGCCACCAGAGCGTTAAAACAAACGACATTTTACGGTTCAAGCGCCGCGCCTCCTTTCCGGCTCAGATTAAAAACGAAAATATAAAAACGGATTGTAGCTGTCCGCCACGAGATTGAAAATGCTCAATACAACGACCGCCGTCAGCAGCACGGTTTCGACCAGTTGCGCGCCCCTGCGCGCGCGCAGGCGGTGGTCGAACGCCTGCTTGAGTCTGGGCAGCACCGGCGCGCAGAGAATTGCGGCAATCAGCGGAATCGCCGTGTAACTGCGGAGCACGTACAACGTCGTTTCGTCCATTAGCGCAACGAGCGACACGACGTGTTCGTTGGCCGACAACCCGAGCATCGCGAGCATCTGGCGGCCGCACATCGACAGGTCGGTCTGCATGAACAGCACCCAGCCGAACAGCACGATCAGCAGCGTCAGCGCCGTGCCGAGCACGCGCGGGATTCGTTTGACCGCATACCGGAGCATGCCGTGCTCCAGCGCGATGAACACGCCGTAATATAAACCCCAAAGCACAAAATTCCAGCTTGCGCCGTGCCAAAGTCCGGTCAGTCCCCAGACGATCAGCAGGTTCAACGCGGTGCGCGCGCGGCCCTTTCGGTTTCCGCCGAGCGGAATATACACGTATTCGCGGAAAAACCGGCCGAGCGAGATATGCCATCTGCGCCAGAATTCGGATACGGAGCGTGAAACATACGGATAATTGAAGTTTTCGCGGTAATGGAAGCCGAGCACCTGCCCAAGCCCGATCGCCATGTCGGAATAAGCGGAAAAGTCGAAATAGATCTGCATGGCGAACAGAACGGTCGTCAGCCATGCGGCGCAGACCGACGCGTCCGCACTCGGCATATTCGAAAGCATTTCGCCGAGGATGTTCGCTATAAGGACTTTCTTTCCCAGCCCGATGGCAAAGCGCCGCATGCCGGACGTAAAGTCGTCCAGCGACGTTTTGCGCGACGTGAGATCGTATTCGATGTCGGCATACTGCACGATAGGCCCCGCTATCAGCTGCGGGAAGCAGGAAACGTACAGCAAAAGCAGCGCGTAGTTTTTCTGCGCCTTTACGTTGCCGCGATATGCGTCCACGATGTACGAAATCGCCTGAAACGTGAAAAACGAAATGCCGATCGGCAGCCGCGGCGCGTCCGCCGAAATCGTCTCGCCCAGGGCCGGCAGAAACTGACCGGCGAAAAATGCGGCATATTTAAAATACAGCAGCGAGGCAAGCGCAAGCAGAATCGTCAGGACAAACAGCAGTTTTCGGTAAACGACATGATGCTCCCGCAAAAAAAGAAGCGTCCCGGCATATGCAATCAGCGTAACAAGCAGCATGACCAGCACATAAACCGGTTCGCCCCAGGCATAGAAAACGAGCGAGCCGATCAGCAATACCGCGTTGCGCCATCGTATGCTCCGGCAGGCGAAATACGCCGCCAGTACGATCGGCAAAAACAACAGCAAAAATGTCAGGCTCGAAAATACCATAGAGCTATTATAGCACAGAGATGAATGCAAATAGTATCACAAGAGCCATGAAGCCGGCTTCATGGCTCTGTTGGTTCTGATGGGGCGCGTTTTTCTTCTGCTTGATAATCCGTCAGCAGCCTTCAAGGCCGCCCACCGCGTCTGCAATCGTTCGCACCGCCGTCGCGATCTGTTCCTCACGTTGCTTGTTCGTCCAGTTTATAATGCACGTTTCCGTAACCGTCGCGCCTTTCTGCCCGCAGTAGTCCCCCATCTGCCGAATCGCTTTGTTGCCGCCCAGCCATGGCTTTGCAAAATGCTGGGTCACAAAGCAGCAGACTTTTTTTGTCTCAAATTTCGGCATCTGCTGAAAATAGAGCTTCATAACCTGCGCGAGGTTGAACGCCTGCACGGGTGACGCGAAGACGACCGCGTCGTAACCGTTCGGGTCAGGCGCTTCCGTCAGCCTCAGCGGCGTTTTGCTGTTTGGGTCGTCGCCTTCCGCCCGTACGCGCTCCAGGACGACTTCATGTCCCTTCCTTTGAATTTCATCCCGGATTTTTTCCGCCACGCCAAGCGTGTTCCCCGTCTGCGAGTAAACGATTATTCCAACTTTCATGATGATTTCCCCCCTCATTTTTTTACAGGCATGTGCAACGCCGGGCGATCACATGCTGACGATCCTGTATCCACTCTCGATATAGGGTTTCATTCCGGCGTGCCCGGACATGTCGGCCAGCATCGGCAGCCCGGTCGCTTCGTTTTGATCGAAAACGCCCATCACCCTGGAGCAGGCCAAACAAATCCCGGCGATGATTCCGGCGTTCTTCGCCTTTGTATAAAGAGGATTGGACTCCTTTTCGAACACCGACACCAGCTTTACCGAAGCGCCCTCGAAGATGATTTTCACCTCGTGTCCGGCATTCGCCAAATCCAGCGCATTGAGCAAAATATGCTGGAAGCACATCTTTTCTCCCGTCATTCCGTAAAACAAGACCTTTTCCATGGCAAAATCCTCCTTTTATAAATGTCATCACGAATCATTAATATTTTAACCGCTTTTATCTGCCATAACAAGGCGACACCTCACTTATTCAACACGTCTAGCGTTATTCGTCAAATAAAACAACCAAATCCATTGACCAGTGTGGTCATTCATGGTATCCTGTTATTGACCGGTGTGGTCATTCTCCTCTGCGGCTTCGCATTTTCATATATTTAATCGAAAGAAGTGTCGCTATGAACGATATTATCCAAAGTATCGACCCGGACAAACGGGACCGCATCATCAACGCGGCGATCGAGGAGTTTTCCTCGTACCCGTACGACAAAGCGTCAACGAACAACATTGTAAAAAAAGCCGGCATTTCAAAAGGCCTGCTGTTTCATTATTTCGGCAACAAGGAGACGCTTTACGATACGCTGGTCCAGTTCGTCATCGACAGCCTGTACCGCTCCGTGGTCGAAAAAATCGACTGGGAGGAGTCCGACCTCTTCGAACGGCTGAAACAAATCACCATCGTTAAGATGAGGATCGGCAGGAATTACCCGCAGATGTTCGATTTCATGACGAATATCGTAATGTTCAACGGTGCGGCGAAGATGGAGAGCGTTTTCAAGCTCTACAGGAGCTATGGCTTCGATTTTGAGCAGTTGTATCAGGACGTCTATACCCGAAACATCGATTATTCAAAATTCCGTGATCCGTCCAACATTGCCGAAACGGTCAATATCGTTCGATGGTCGCTTGAAAAATATGCGGAAGAAAAGCTGCTTGTCGTTCGCAAAAACGGCAAGCCGGACTATGATTCGATTGCCGCGGATTTGACGCACTATGTCGATATCCTGAAAAAAGCCTTCTATGTCCAATAAAAAATCTTCAGAATAAAAAAGCCTCATAACGAGAAATCTTCAGAATGAAAAAATCTTCAGGAGGAAGAAACGAATGATTACAGTCGAGCATCTCTACCATTCCTACTCCAACGACGAAGTTTACGCGGTCAAGGACGTCAGCTTCGACATTCCCAAAGGCGAGGTATTCGGTTTCCTCGGCCCTTCCGGCGCCGGTAAATCGACGACACAGGGCGTTCTGACCGGACTGCTTCGCCTGCAGAAAGGTCACGTTACCGTGGCCGGCTACGATGTGAAGCGGCTTGAGCGGAAAATGTTCAACCAGATCGGCATGTCGTTCGAGCAGTCCAACGTTTACAGCAAGATGACGGCGCTGGAGAATCTGAAGTTCTATTCCAAGCTGTTCGACGTCCCGACAAGAAGCCCAGAGGAGCTTCTGGAGCTGGTCGGGCTAAGCGGCAAGGGCAACGTCCGCGCAGGAGAATTTTCAAAGGGGATGAAGCATCGCCTGACATTCGCGCGCTCCATGATCAACAATCCAGAGCTCTGGTTCCTCGACGAACCGACGACAGGGCTGGACCCGGCGATTGCGTCGATCATCAAGGACATCATCCGCGAGGAGAATCAGAAGGGCGTCACGGTCTTCCTGACGACGCATAACATGTATATCGCCGACGAGCTCTGCGACCGCGTCGCCTTTATCGTGGACGGTGATATCCGCCTGATCGACAGCCCGAAGAGCCTGAAACTCCAGTACGGCGAAAACCTGGTCAAGGTGGAATACGGCGAAGATTCCAAATTGCAAAGCCAAACCTTCTCCACCGTCGACGAGGCGGACAAAAAGAAGCTCGGCGAGCTGATTGAAACCAAAAATATCCGCACGATGCATACCAAGGAAGCGACGCTGGAGGAAATCTTCATCAACGTCACCGGAAGGGGGCTCGTCTAAATGAAGCTATGGTCCAGTTTCGTCAAGGAGCTCATCATCGCTTCGCGCGGATTCTATTTTTACATCGAACTGGTGATGGCCTTCGTGCTATTGGTCGTTTTGCTGTTCGTGGTGCCGGAGCATTTCGACAGCAAGGAGAACGAATACCTGTATCTCGATTTTCCGACGGAATCCATCGAGCAGGCGTACATCGACACGTTTGAAGACCTGGACGGCGTGCCGGAGACGGTGACGCTCAAGGCCGACAAGCAGGAAATCGGCGCACTGCTCTATGAAACGGAAGACAACCGGATCTACGTGCTCTCTTCCGAAGACGACATGGTGCTTCTTGCAAAGGAGAAGCATACGGTCGGCGCTTCCATCGTTATGGACGCGGACGACTATGAAATCCACTATACGTATTATTTGCAGGGCAACGAGACGCAGCGGCTGAAAAACCTCGTGATGATCATTCACGGTGCGGACGACGCGCAGCTTTACGACGCGGCTGAGGAACAGACGATCGTGACCCTCGGCGCGACCCAGGCCGATCTGAGCGACCGGGAGAACCTGCTTCCCGTCTTCCTTACGTTCAACGGCGCGCTTCTCGGGTTCTTCATCATTTCGGCGTATATCTTCCTGGACAAGAAGGAAGGCGTTATCAAGGCCTATGCGATCACGCCGTCCCCTGTCTGGAAATACATGCTCAGCAAGGTCATGGTCCTGACGGTGACGATGCTGGTCACGTCGCTGATCATCGTCGTTCCGCTGATGGGCCTGCGCGTCAATTATCTGATGCTGATCGTGTTTTTGCTCTGTACCGGAGCGTTCGCCTCCGGCCTCGGCCTTGTTGTTGCGGGATATTATGACGACATGATGAAGTCGTTCGGCGTCATGTACCTTTTGATGATCGGCATGATGCTCCCGGCGCTGGCATATTTTACGCCGAGTTGGGACCCGCTGTGGCTGAAATTCATCCCGAGCTACTACATGGTCTTCGGCTTTAAGGAGATCTTCATCAAAGGCGACATGGGATTCGTGCTGCTCATCGCCCTTGCATATTTCGTGGCCGGCGCACTGCTGTTTGCATGGGCCAACGCCCGGTACAAGCGCACGCTTTCGGTATAGGAGGCCAGAAATGATTAAAAAAATGCTGATTATATTTGGAAGGGACGTCAAGGTGAGCACCCGCGACTTCATGTCGCTGATGATGATCTTTATCCCGATCGTTCTGGCAATCGCGGTGAACTTCTTTGCGCCCGGAATCGAGGACACGACCGTCAACATCGCGGTCATCAAGGGCGAAAACCCCGCGATGGTCACCTACCTGTCCGACTACGCAAACATACAGGAGTTCAAGGACTACGACGCGCTGGAAGCGCGCGTGATGAAGCGGGACAACTTCGTCGGCATCGTCGGCGAAGGGAGCGACGCGTATATCCTCACACAGGGCAACGAGCCGGACGACGTGGTCGAATTCACAAAACTGTTAAAAACCTACTTCGAGTACGATCGTCAGATTGAGGATTCCACGGCGGTCGTCAAGGAGTTCGGCGTTACGATACCGCCGGTCAAAATGCTCTGGGCCAATCTTGGCATCCTGCTGGTAACCGTTTTGTCCGGCATGCTGATCTCGCTGAATATCGTCGACGAAAAGATGGACAATACCGTCAGCGCAATCAACGTCACTCCTGTTTCACGAATGGTCTGGATCTTCGGCAAGAGCCTGTTCGGCATCCTGATGGCGCTGCTCGGCTGTGTCGCAATGGTTTTGATCATGGGCGTTGCGAGCAACGTTAACTTTGCCCAACTGCTGATCTTCGTGCTCGTTTCCTCGCTGACCAGCATCATGATCGGCTTCCTGGAGGGGCTTAACAGCGACGACGTCATGACCGCGGTCGCGTCCACCAAGATGATCATGTTCCCGCTTGCGGCTTCGGTCGCCGGATATGAATTCCTGTCGGACAAATGGCAATGGATTCTGTACTGGTCGCCGTTTTACTGGATTTACAAAGGGAACATCTCAATTTTAAACGGCAGTATGACGTGGCTGAACCTTCTGGCGGCGTGCGGCATCATTCTGTTCCTTGCGGCTTTGGTGTTCCTCTACACGGCGCCGCGCATCCGCAAAGGACTGGAGCATTCTTAATTTCCCATACGAAAACAACCGTACAACGATCGATTTTGAAAGGAGAATCATTATGAACGGATGGGTACTCGGCGGACTGCTTTGCATCATCTACATGTTGGTGGTCGGAGGTCTCGCGCTGAAAAAATCGCCCGGCCTTATCAAGCTGGTCAAGATGAAGATGGGTAAAAACACCACCGATAAGGCCGCGATCACGCTCTCGCTGGTCATGGCCGGCATCATCGGCGCCGCGGGCATCGTCTTCTTCATTCTCGGCGCAGTTAAGTAACAATAGCGCAAACGCACGAAAGCCGCTTCCGCCATTATGGCGGAAGCGGCTTTGATCATCGCGATAAACGTCAATATAAGCCTTCGATCACTTTTTCAAGCAGGCTTTTCATCACGTCCCTCTCAATGTCGGTTAACCCGCTTAACAGGTCTGCTTCATATTGCTCCACTATGGCGGTGATTTTGCCGTATATCAATTTTCCTTTTTCGGTTGAATAGAGCTGATTCTGCCGTCTGTCGTCCGCCGAAACGGTACGGGTGATATATCCCTTCCCCTCCAGCGTCCCGGCCGCCCTTGCAACGGGAGCACGGTCAAGCTTCAGGCGGTCGCAAATCTGTTCCTGCGACAGGCCCTCGTTTTCACAGATGCACAGAATATACATATACTGACTCGCAGTAATGCCGTAGGGTTTTAGCTTTGCGTCCAGGTCTTGAAATGCCTGACGATACAGGATGGAAAAACACTGCAGAAAATTCCTGATATACATGGCAAATCTCCCGTGTATAAGTTGCCATAGCAACATAATGTTTGTTTAAGTGTATCATCTGCAATCATGCAAGTCAAATAAAACCATGATAGATTTTGCTTGACATTAACTATCTAATTTTTTATAATGTCAATAATCGTTGCTCCGGCAATCATATGGATCATCATATGTTTTCTGTCGGAGCAATTAAAACGCCCGTATGATTGCTACGGCAACTATACTGTTTTTAATAAATGGAGGTATATTTCTCATGGACAAAGCGTTAACCGCCGAGCAGAAGCTCGGCACTGCGCCCATCGGTAAACTTTTGATTCACTATTCCGTTCCCTGCGTCGTGTCAATGGTGGTCAATGCCCTATATAACATGGTCGACCAGATTTTTGTGGGACAGGGCGTCGGCTACCTTGGCAATGGCGCAACAAGCGTTATTTTCCCGATCACCGTTGTGGCGATTGCTCTGGCCCTGTGGATTGGCGACGGCAGCGCCGCATATTTTAATCTGAAGTTGGGCGAAGGCAAGGAAAACGAGGCGCGCCGATGCGTTGGAACGGCGATATCCTTCGGGATCGTCGTCAGTATTGCGGTTACAGTCATTCTCGTTGCCACCTTAAAGCAGCTTGTCCGTCTGTTCGGCTGCACGGATACGATTTATCCTTACGCAATGGAATACGGTGTCATCATCGCCGCTGGTACGGTGTTCAACATGATCGGCATCGTCCTCATTTCGCTGATTCGCGCGGACGGCAGCCCCAGGTATGCAATGATTGCCCAGCTAACCGGCTGTGTTATGAACTTTGTTCTGGACCCTCTGTTCATCTTCGTATTCCACTGGGGTTGCGCGGGCGCGGCATGGGCGACGATTATCGGACAGATCGCCACATTCCTGATCGCCGTATTCTATATTCCGAAGTTTAAATGCGTTAAACTGTCGCGCAACGATTACCGAGTCGACATGTCGATGTGCCGAAAGTTCATGCCCCTCGGAATTTCAAGCTTCATTACGCAAATCGCCGTTGTGATCGTTTGTGCCGTGACGAACAACTTGCTGAGTCTGTATGGCGCGGCCTCAAAATTCGGCTCCGACATCGCCCTTGCCGTATTCGGTATCGTTATGAAAGTTCAGCAGCTTTTAATCTCGGCTGTCGCCGGCATCGCGGCGGGCGCGCAGCCGATTATCGGCTACAACTTTGGCGCCGGGCAGCATGGCCGCGTAAAGGAGGCGCTGCGCCTTGTCAATATCAGCGCAACCGTCCTTGCGGTTGCCGCATTTATCGCGTTTCAACTTTTTCCCGTTCAGATCATCTCGATTTTCGGCAGCGAAGGGGCCCTCTACAATGAGTTTGCGGAGATGAGCTTCCGCATTTTCCTTATGGCCGTTATGCTGGACGGGTTCACCATTGCGGCAGCCATCTTCCAGCAGGCCATCGGGCATCCGGGCAAGTCCGCAGCCATTACGCTATGCCGGCAAATCGTATTTTTAATCCCGGCTGAACTATTGCTTTCCTCGATATTCGGCCTTGTCGGCGTGCTTGCCGCAGGCGCGGTCGGCGACGTTCTGGCGTTTATCTTTGCTTTTATCATTATCCGGCATGAATCAAAACTTCTGGCCAAAAACGAAGCTGCTGTGATAGCCAGCCAGCCGGCATGAATGAAGCTTTGCAATTTGCGGCAATGCCGCAAATTGCAAAGCACAGCCTGTCAGAAAGTCCCATGGATTGTTAAGGGTCGCAGCCCATTCCGGCTGCGGCGGTTTATCCGCCACAACTGATCGCCCGTTTCGGACGGTTTCCCTGTGCATTTTGCCGCCCGGCAGCCCTTTGTACGAAAGACGAAATAAGGAGTTAATCCCAATCATTTTGTATTTCGATTACCTTAACAGTGACAAATAATGCGTCTCCTTCGTCGGGCATTTCAATCCATATCTCTGTAGCATAACCAATTTCATCGTATATTTCACTGCTTTGCACTGACTCGATAAGGCAATATTCCCCATGGTCTTCCACTTCCGCTTCCCCAGTAATTGCTGTTAATTCCGCCTGAAGCAAATCTTTAAGTTCGCCATACTCCATTCCTTCGACAACGTAAAATCTGCTGAAACCAAAATACTCTTCTTCGTCTTCTTTTTCTTTATATATTTCATAAAAACTAACCGTTTGTTCATTGACGTCCAAGATGTCTAAGTTGAGCTGTTTGATTCCATTTAGGACATCAAGTCTGGTATCGCTATCGTATAAATCGGAATCAAAATCATAGACAAGCACAGTTAAGTTCTGTTCATAATCATATTGCAAGACTACCATAGCTTGGTTTTCCTGATACAAAACCACTTGGTCATCATAATCGTCATATACTTTTGCATCGGGGAATATCTCCAATACGTTGTCAAGCGATACTACCTGTACAATCGGTTTATTATAAGTGTCCAAGCCCTCAAACGATATCTCATTTGAGATTACATGATTAGCGACCAAATCCTCAAATTCAGGATATTCAGTTTCTAAACCCATTTGAAGCGTTTCCTGCTTATAGAGTTTAACACTGGAAAGACTGCCTCCAATAGCATTGCATATATTTTTACTTTCATCGAGGAATAGATCTTCCATGGTCGCAGCTCTCGTATCATCCAATGCGCCGGAATCAAGGAACAAAGGTTCTTTATATTGAATTAATGTGGTTATCGTGTTTTCCATCGTATCAATTTCAATCTTTGCGGTAAGGTTATCCGTTAACATAACACTATGATATTCATAACCCCAATCTTCGAAATTAACATATTCATATCCGTCCATTTGTCTTAAGCCATTTATATAATCTTCTATGATCTGATCTCTGTTTTTGAACGGCAATTGATATATATTGGAAAAGCTTGCCGAATCTTCAGAGTAGTCAAAAATCACTTTTCTCCCGCATACAATAGCCTCCTCCGGCACATAGTTGAATGCATTTTCCCCTGCTTGCTCCAGATAGTATTCCGGAGTTTTAAAGTTTTCAAATGCGTATAAATCTGCATCTTGAATGATCAGGTAGGTTTGTCCATGAAATTCCGAGGCGCATATTTTATCGCTTTCCGTACCTTCTATTTCAAAATAGAAACCACCGACGTTATCATCTTTCATAGAAATGCCTAAGCTCTCTTCGATAATGCCCTTAAGTTCGGTCTTCGACATCCCGTCTAATCTGCACATCACTTCACCTGCAGAATATACCCCCTCCGTAATTGTAATCTCAGTTATATATTCCGAACATTCTAAAAACACATTGTAATATCCCTCAAGTATAAACTCTTTGCTGTATTCAAGCATTGACATAATTGCGTCTTCATCCGCTTTAAAATAGGTGATTTCTTCTGGGTCTACTATGGGGGTTGCTGATACTTCCACATCGCTTGCGGCGGGCGACTCATCAGGTTCCGTATTTTGTGTCGGCACCGGCGTTTGCTCCAGCAAATCTTCCTCTCCGGCTACTCCGGCTGTACAACCCGTTAAAACCGCAACCAAAATAAAAATAATCAATACAATTTTCGTATTCTTCATTATCGATCTCCGTTCTAAAATAATTGAAGTTACCATTATTATATATTACAATACCGCTGTTGCAAAACGCCTGAACTTCACTGAATACATTTGCTCCAAACAGATGCTCCGCTCCCGCGTTGCATCTTCGAAAATAAAAAATAGCAGGCTACGATGTAACCCACTATTCTTGAAAAACCTGCTATTTTTATCGCCCAAAAACACCGAAAACCCCTTGATACCGGGAAAAGTCACTCCCACTCGATCGTTCCCGGCGGCTTGCTCGTGATGTCGTAAACCACACGGTTGACGTGCGGCACCTCGCCGATGATACGCTCGCTGATGCGGCGCAGCACGGGGTACGGAATTTCCGCCCATTCGACGGTCATCGCGTCCGTCGACGTAACCGCGCGCACGCCGATCACATAATCGTATGTGCGCAAGTCCCCCATGACGCCGACGCTTCGCATGCCGGTAAAAACCGTAAAATATTGCCAGATCGCTTCCGCAAGCCCGGCGTTTTTGATCTCCTCACGGAAAATCGCGTCGCTTCTTCGGAGAATTTGCAACTTTTCCTCCGTAATATCGCCCAGTACGCGGATCGCGAGGCCGGGGCCCGGGAACGGTTGCCGCCAGACGAGCTCACGCGGGATTCCAAGCGATTCCCCAAGCTCGCGTACCTCGTCCTTGAAAAGCATCCTCAGCGGCTCTACAAGGCCGGTAAAACCGATGTCCTTCGGCAGGCCGCCGACGTTGTGATGGCTCTTGATTGTGCTTGCGCTGCCCGTGCCGCTTTCGATCACGTCCGGATAGATCGTGCCCTGCAGCAGGTATTCCCCACCGCCGAGCTTCTTGGATTCCTCTTCGAACACGCGGATGAACTCCGCGCCGATGATCTTGCGTTTCTTCTCCGGCTCCGTCACGCCCGCAAGCTTCGAAAGGAACCGCTCCCGCGCGTCAACCTTAACAATGTTGAGCGAGAGCGTGTCGCGATACACCTGCATGACCTGCTCCGCTTCGTTTTCGCGCAGCAGGCCGTGATCGACGAAAATGCAGGTCAGCTGATCTCCGATCGCCTGATGCACCAGCACGGACGCAACGGAAGAATCCACGCCGCCGGACAGCGCGCCGATCACGTGGCTCGTCCCGACCTGCCGTTTGATCTGTTCGATCAGTTCGTCCTTCAGATTTGCCGCGCTGTAGTCGCAGGACAGCCCGCAGACGTCGCTCAAAAAGTTTTTGAATAGCTGGCGCCCGTTTTCGGTGTGCGTTACTTCCGCATGAAACTGTATGCCGTATAGCTTGCGTTCCTCGTCGGCAAAAGCGGCAACCGGGCACGCGTCGGTCGACGCAATCGCCCGAAAGCCGGCCGGCGCGCGCGTGACCGAGTCGTTGTGATTCATCCACACGACGCTGCCGAGTCCTTTGAGCAGCGGATGATTCGAAACGCGTATCTGCGTGTGCCCGTATTCGCGAATCGGCGCGGAAGCGATCGTTCCGCCGAACACTTTGGCGATATACTGCATGCCGTAGCAGATTCCAAGTATCGGAACGCCGAAGTCGAAAATCGCGTTGTCGCACGCTTTGGCGTCGTCCGCATACACGCTGTCCGGCCCGCCCGTCAGAATGATCGCGGACAGGCAGTCGCCTTTGATGCGCTCCAACGTCGCGTCGTGCGGGATCAGCTCGCTGTAAACGCCGGCTTCGCGCACGCGGCGCGCGATCAGTTGATTGTATTGTCCGCCGAAATCGAGAACGACGACGCGCTCGCGCATAGTTTACTCCCCCCGAAAGACGATTCCGTTTTCGTCCGCTTTATCTATGATGGCGAGGGATTCGAGATGGACGCCGGCTTCGCGGAGTTTCTTTCCGCCGGGCTGAAATCCCTTCTCGATCGCAACGCCGATGCCGATCAGTTCCGCATTGGCCGCCTGGACGATTTCGACCAGCCCGCGCAGCGCTTCTCCATTGGCGAGAAAATCATCGATAACGATGACTTTGTCGTCCGGCCCGAGCCACTGGCTGGAGACGATCAGCGTGACTTTCTTTTTGTATGTGTAGGAATAGATATCGCTCTTATACAGTCCGCCTTCGATATTGTCCGACTTCGCTTTCTTTGCAAAGATCATCGGAACGCCGAACTCCTCCGCGCAGATCGTCGCCAGCGCGATGCCGGACGCCTCGACCGTCAGCACCGCCGTCAATCCCGACAAATCAAAACGGCCCTTGAATTCCTTCGCAATGTCGCGCATCAGCGCCGTATCCACGCGGTGGTTCAAAAAGCCGTCTACTTTGATGATGTTTCCCGGAAGAACGCGCCCTTCGGCACGGATTCGGTCCTGGAACTGCTTCATGCTGCACCATCTCCCATCTATACTGAAATAATGCGTTCATTATCTCGCAAAAAACCGTTTTTATCAACCCTTATGCGCAAGATTGTAAAATCTATTTGATTCGATATAAGTTTTGCAGTATTAGGCGACGCTTTCGTCACCGGGCAAAAGCGGCATGCAAAACGCCGCACAGGAGATCCTGCGCGGCGAATGAAACGGCTCTTTTCAGTTGAGCGATTCTTTGAGGGCTTTGCCAGCCTTGAATGTCGGCAGGACGGATGCCGGAATATCGATTTCCTGACGGGTCTGCGGATTGTGGCCTTTACGCGCGGGGCGGGACTTCGCCTCAAACGTACCGAAACCAACGATGGATACCTTTTCGCCCGCTTTGAGGGATTCCTCAATTGCGCTCAGAAAAGCGCCGACGGCCTTTTCGGCATCCTTTTTCGATAATTCGCTCTTCTCCGCGACTGCCGCAATTAAATCGGTTTTATTCATTT
>CAYUUB010000010.1:0-19440 GCA_964447725.1 uncultured Oscillospiraceae bacterium | reverse complement strand
CGGTCACCATGTCCACCTTGCCGCCGAACGCGCCGCCGACGGCGGGCACGCTCACACGGACGCGGCTCATGGGCAGGGAAAAGATGCGCGAAAGGTTGATTCGGACGGCAAAACTGTCCTGCGAGGAGGTGTAGACGGTCAGCTTGCCGCCCGCATCGTAGTACGCCACGCAGCCGTGCGGCTCAAGCGCGCCGTGGTGGATGCGCGGAACGGTATAGGTTTCTTCAAATATGTGCGGCGCGGTGGAAAACGCCGCGTCCACGTCCCCGCACTCCTGATGCACGATCTCCATGACGTTGCCCTTGTAGAGGCCGCCGCGATCGAGAATGACGTATGCGTCGTCGCGCGCGCCCGCCTCGGGGTCGAAATTGACGGGCAGGGGCTCGTATTCCACCTTGATGGCGCGGACGGCGGCCGCGGCCAGCGCGGGCGTCTCCGCCGCAACGGCGGCCACGCGGTCGCCGACGAAGCGCACAGTATCGTCGAATACGCGCTCGGTCTTGAAGATGTCCACCGTCTCGCCGCTGCTGTTGTAGCACACGTCGGGCGTGTTTTTGTAGGTCACGACCGCATACACGCCGTCCATCGCCTCCGCGGCGGAGGTGTCGATGCTCCGGATCCTTGCGTGCGGAACGTTTGAAAAGAGCACCTTTCCGCAAAGCAGGCCGGGAAACTTGAGGTCGTCCACGTACCTGAGCTGGCCGGTGGCTTTGAGCGCAGCGTCGTCGATGGGGCGCGGTACGCCGACAGCGCCGTTTTTCGGCGTTTCAGCCATTTTCGTCCGCCTCCTTTCGAAGCAGATCGGCGGCGTATCGTATCGCTTCGACGATGCGCACGTAGCCTGTGCAGCGGCAGAGGTTGCCGGAGATCGCCTCTCGGATTTCGTCCTCCGTGGGGTTCGGGTTACGATCGAGCAGCGCCTTTGCCGTCATGATCATGCCGGGCGTGCAGAAGCCGCACTGGATCGCGCCGCATTCGACGAACGCGCGCTGGATCGGATGCAGCTCGGTTCCGCGCGCAAGTCCTTCGATGGTCAGAACGGAGCGCCCCGCCGCCTTTTTCATGGGGACGATGCAGGAGCGCACGGGTTCGCCGTCCAGCAGGACGGTGCATGCGCCGCAGTCGCCCGTGCCGCAACCGCATTTTGCGCCGGTCAGGTCGAGCTGGTCGCGCAGAACGCTTAAAAGCGTCGTATTCGGTTTGGCCTGAACGGTGCGGGCGCGCCCGTTCACCGTCAGGGAATAAAACTCCGTTTCCATTTTATAGGACTCCTTTGATGGTGGTTCCGTTTGGATTCAACAAAAAAGTAAAATACCGTTCCTGCTATGCTTTGAAAACAAATGTTCCTTTCGGTCATTGCTCCATCGGGTAGAGCCGGTTTAAAATCCCGGCGTACCCGCTTAGCGCGGTTTTTATTTCGTCCAAGGCGATCCATTCGTCGCGCGTGTGCGCAAGCGTCTCCGTCGACGGGCCAAATCCGATCGTCGGGATGCCCGCTTCGCCCGCGTAATGACTGCCGTTGGTACAGAAGTTGTAGTGCGTAATCTTCGGTTCGACGCCGCTTTCGCGCAGGCCGGCGAGCGCCTCCTGCACAAACGGTTCGTCTTCGCCGAACGCCCAGCCGGGGAAGAAGCGCTCCCCGCTGATCGTCTCGCCGGTGTAGCAGCGTTCCTCGCCGTGCGCGAACGAAACCTTTGCCGAAAGCTTCGGGATGTCCTTCGCCGCCGCGTCCAGCACGTTCTGAATCGGCGCGAGCACGCTCGCTTTCGTTTCGCCGACAAGCAGGCGGCGATCGTAGGTCGCGCGGCAGTAGTTGGGCACGACGGAGGCGCCGGGATACGGCGCGCTCTTGGCGTCGGTCAGTTCAAGGATGCCGGGCCCGAGCACATCGGACCGCGGCGGGACGATGTTTCGAATGCGGCGGACGAGTTCGGCCATGTGGTAGACCGCGTTGACGCCCTTTTCCGGGCTGGCGGAGTGCGCGCTTTTGCCGAACGTCTCCAGCACGATCTCCGCGCGGCCGCGCTGACCGATCTTGAGGTTGCATTCGGACGATTCGCCGATGACGACGCAGTCCGGCCTGACGCGGGCGCTGATTTCACGCGCCGCGACGCCCTCGAAGCACTCCTCGTGCACGACGCCCGCGACGGCGAGCGTCCCCGCAAAGCGGCCGCCGGTCTTTTTCCAGTGCGCGGCGGCGGCGACGGCCATGCACGCGAGCGCGCACTTCATGTCGGAAGCGCCGCGCCCGTAGAGCCTGCCGTTTTCAATCTCTCCGGCGTACGGTCCGTGCGGCCATTTTTCCCCGTCGACGACGGGCACGGTGTCCATATGCCCGTCGAACAGGATCGTTTTGCCGGGCTTGTCGCCGCGCATGAACGCGACGAGGCTTCCGCAGCGGTCCGTGACGATCTCCGTCACGCCGCATTTGCGGAAATAGCCGGACAGCGCGTCCGCCACGCCACGCTCTTCGCCGGAGACGCTTGGGGAAGCGATCAGCTCGCGGCAGAGCGACAGACATTCTTCGAATAAAGACTGGCTCGATTGCTGGTTCAAGACGGCTCCTCCATATCGATTTCGTCCGGCCGCGGGCTTGTGCGTGCGCCGACATGCGACACCGCAAACGCGGCGCAGCGGTTTGCAAACATCAGCCGCGCTCTGGGCGGGTCGCCGCGCAGTTCCGAAAACAGGTACGCCGCCGCGAACGCGTCGCCCGCGCCCGTGGTGTCGACGACGTTCGCGGAGACGGCGGGTGCGAACATAAACCCGCGCTTTGTGTAAAAGCCCGCGCCGTGCGCACCCTGGGTGATGACAAGCTCCCTCGCGCCCGCGGAAAACAACGCGTCCGCACCGGCTCTGACGTCGGACCGGCCGGTCAGGCTTTTCAGTTCCGGCAAGCTGACGATCATGGTGCCGCAAATTTGGACCAGCGGGCCGAGTTTGTCTAATCCATAGCCGCACATCACGCCGCCGGGCGCGAAAAACACGCGGCCGCCCTTTTCAAGGACGCGGGCCGCAGCAGCAGCGCCGACCTCCGAAAACGCCTCGGCGATATACAGCGCGTCAACGGAAAAATCGATCCCGTCAAGCTGCGAAACGCGCGTGTACACCGCGTCGCCGCCGAGCGAAAACATGATCCGCTCGCCGCTTGAATCGACGGCGATAAACGTTCCGGCGGTCCGCCCGTCCGGAATGCGGAGCAAGTGCGCGGTTTTTACGCGCTCGTCGTCGAACGCCGCGGCGATCGCGTCCCCGTCCGCGTCCGCGCCGACGGTGCCAAGGAACGAAACGTCCGCGCCAAGGCGGCTGAGTCCGACCGCCACGTTTGCGGCGGAACCGCCGGGGATATGCAGCACGCTTTCGGCAGAAACGATGTCGTCCGTTTTCGGGAAGGAACGCGCGCGCGCGACGGTGTCCATCGCGGCGGCGCCGAGCACGAGAATCCGGCTCATGGCTACATCACTCCGATGCCGAGCGCGGAAGTGTAGATCAGCGCGGCGATGAGCAGCAGGACCGCGACGCAGGCGACGATCGCGCCCGGGCTCGTCTTGCCGGGGCGGACGAACTTTGATTTCTTCGTCGCGCCGAACCCGCGCGCCTCCATGGTCAGCGCGATGTCCGAGCCGATCTCCAGCGAATTGGAAAGCAGCGGCGTAACGATGCGCATCATCTTTTTGAGCTTTTCGCCGAGCTTGCCCTTTTCAAGCTCCATGCCGCGCGTCTTCTGCGCGTTCATGAGGTTGAGGGCCTGCCCGCGGATGATCGGGATAAAGCGCCACGCGGTCGAGAAGATGAACGTGAGCTGCTTGGACGCAAACGGGAGCTTGCCTAAACCGCGGACGAATTCCGTCGGCGGCACGGAGTACCCGAGGATCGCAATGGCAAACACCACCATGTAGATCTTCAGGCTCGCCGCAAGGCCGTAAAGGAGGCCCCCGAGCATGACCGCGCCCTTATGATTCGGGAGCACGTAAAATAAAACGGTTTCCCGGATCCACTCGGTCTCGATCAGGCTCTGATCGATGGTGAACGCCTGAATGATCAGGATCAGTATGGACGCAAACAACGCAAATTTCAAAAACCACGCGATCTGCTTCCAGGGAAAGCGGCAGCTGACCCCGACGAGGTAAAGCACGAGCGTCAGCGCAGCGAGGAACAGCACGTTTGTCCAGACGATCGAAGCGACGATCACGAACAACACGACCAGCATGGACACCTTCGGATTCAGCCGGTGCACCCAGGTGTCAAGCTTTCGGTAATCGACCAGCATGCGTTACGCCCCCTTTCGGATCGCCGTGAAGCAATCGTAAAATTCCTGTACAGACAGGATGTTGTCCGGCATGTACGGCAGCGCCTGCGCGATCCGCGTGATGTCGGTCGGCTCGACGTAGGCGGTTTTCAGCGTTTCCACCTCGGTGAACACGTCCCGCGGCGCGCCGTCGAGCAGGATGTTCCCGCCGCGCATGACGACCACGCGATTGCAGTAGCGGCAGACGATCTCCATGTTGTGCGTGATGATGAGCACCGTTTTGCCGCGGTCGTTGAGCTTTTTGAGCAGGTCCATGATCCAGAGCGTTTCACGCCAGTCCTGCCCGGTTGTCGGCTCGTCCACGATGACGACCTCCGGGTCCATGGTGATGATCGCGCCCATGCTCAGGCGCTGGCGCTCGCCCTTGGAAAGATACTTCGGCCAGGTGTTTTCGTAGCGTTCCAGCCCGACGTCGCCGAGCACTTCGTTTACCAGCGCTTTGGATTTTTCGCGGTCGCGGCCGAGGTTGTCCGGGCCGAAGTAGAGCTCGTCGAGCACGCTGTCGGTAAAGATCTGCTCGTCCGGGTTCTGGAAAACATATCCGATGTCGGCCGAAAGCTCGGCGACGGTCTTTTCCGTGATGTTGTTTCCGCAGACGAGGATCTTGCCGGACTGCGGCTTTAAAAGCCCGATGATGCTGCGCATGAGCGTGGTCTTGCCCGCGCCGTTCTGGCCGATGACCGCCGTAAAATCGCCTTTGCGGAACGTGACGGAGACGTCGTCGAGCTGGTTCGTTTCGCCGAGATAACTGAACACGAGGTGCTCCGCCTCGACGACCGGCCCGGCTTCCGCTTCCTGCCGCCGCGCCGCATCGTCCGCCGCGCAGGGCGTTTTCGGCAGGCCCGGAAGCGCCTTGAGTTCGGCGATCAGCGCGTCCGCCGAAAGCGGGACGCGGCCGATCACGCCGTCGCGCTTTAGAAGGTTGCCGATCTCGATGGACTGCGGCACGTTCATGCCGAGCTCGCGCAGCCGGTCCGTCTGCTGAAAGACTTCTTCAGTGGTTCCGCAGAGGACGATTTTCCCGCGGTCCATGACGCAGACGCGGTCGGCATATTTGGCGATATGGTTCATCTCATGCTCGACGAGCACGATGGTGATGCCGTAAACCTTGTTGATGTCCTTGATGATGGAAAAGACGTTTTGCTTGCCCCAGGGGTCGAGCATGGATGTCGGCTCGTCGAAGATGATGATCTCCGGCAGCATGGCGTACACCCCGCCGATGGCGACGGACTGCTTCTGCCCGCCGGAAAGCTCCTGCGGCTTCCGCTCGCGCAGCGCTTCGATGTTTAGGTCGCCGAGCGCCTTTTCGATGCGGCGCATGCACTCCTCGTAATCGTAGCCGAGGTTGCTCGGGCCGAAGACGATGTCCTCTTCGACCGTCATGCCGAAGAGCTGCGCGTCCGCATCCTGAAAAACGAGCCCGATGTGCGGCGCCATTTCGTATACCGGATGTTCGCGCGTATCCATGCCGACGACGTTGATGCTGCCGGTCATGACGCCCTTGGTAAAGTGCGGGATGATGCCGTTGAGGCACTGGCAGAGCGTGCTCTTGCCCGCGCCCGTCGGGCCGGTGACGACGAGAAATTCGCCCTTGTATACGTCGAGGCCGATGTCCGCGATCGCCCTGCGGCGGCTGCCCTCGTATACGAAATTGACGTTTTCGATTTTGATGATCGGTTCCGCCATGCGCTTACGCCTCCTTTCCTGCGGCCTTCGCTTTCGCGGCGGCCTTGATGCGGCGGATCAGGCCCCAGACCGCCAGCACGGCGCCCAGCAGGCCGACCCAGTAGGTTTTGACGAACGTGAGGAAGTCCGCAAAGGATTCGAACGCGACGTCCGGACCCTTTTTCGTGCGGACCAGCTTGTAGAAAATGAAGATGATCTGGAACAGCACCATGGAAGCGCCGAAGAAGAGCATGAACGTGCCCTTCGGCGACTTTTGGGACTGCTTTTCCCGAAACTGCGCTTTCAGCGCCGCGCCGGGGTTGTCCTTTGCGGCCTGCTCGAGCATGGCGCTTACGATGCGAAGCTCTTCTTCGTCCACGGGCTCCTCATAGCGCCTGCGGGTCTGCGCGGCGGTGATCGCCGCATACGCGAACGCCGCAAGCATGCAGTTGGCGTAGGAGCCGAGCACCTGCTGGACGATGGTCGCCGCCAGCATGGCCCAGCCCATCATGAGCGGCCACGGGGCGACGCAGAGCGTGTTGACCACCGTACCGACGATGATGCCGGGAATCCTGCCGAATTTTTTGGTCGCGATGCCGAAGCACGTGACCGCCAGCGCCATGGTGATCATGTAGTACGGCGCGAGCGGCGCCCAGCCGGAAAACCCGCTCATGAGCTCCGAGAAGAACGCGCCGAACGCCGCGACGATCGCGCCGATCTGCCAGCCGAAGATCAGCGTGCCGAAATAGCCGGCGAGCGAATCGAAACGGATGCTGGTTGCGCCGGGCAGCGTGATGAGACCGCCCGCCGCCGACAGCGCCGTCAGGATTGCGATGCGTGCGATGGTGCGACTGCTCCAGCCGTCCTCCGCAACGGACGAGGGCAGGTGCTTGTTCCACCACAGGCCGAGGACGACCAGCAGGACGATGTAGACCAGCGCGAACAGGTATGATACCGCCGCGCCTTTTGCCGTCATGCCGAAAGGTTTGAATTTTTCAAGGATGTTCGGCACGACTTGCCAGGTGTCGATCATGGTACGGTTCCCTCCTTTGCGTATAGCAATTCTTCTTTCCTTCTTCCTCTGAGCAGGAAGAAGCAGAGAAATCCACATGTTAAACAGTAGGTTGTGTTAGAAAGAGAACTACGTTTGCGTATTCAGCCTTGTCGAATACAGCTTCAATCAACCGTTTTATTCTTTCTTTAAAAAGAGTCAATAAAAAACTTATTCTTCGCGTTCCGCGGCATCTAAAACAGCCTCTATCATTTGTTCATACCCCGTGCAACGGCAGAGATTGCCGGCAAGGGCGACCTTGATTTCCTCGCGCGTGGGATGCGGATTTTTGTCCAGAAGCGCCTTCGCGCTCATCAGAAATCCCGGCGTGCAGAATCCGCATTGCAGCGCGTGATGGTCCAGCACTGCCTGCTGGAGCCTGTCGAGCCGTCCGTCTTTGGCGAGCCCTTCGACCGTGGTGACGCATTTGCCCATGACGCGCATGGCTGGCATGAGGCATGAGTTCACCGCGTCCCCGTCGACGATGACCGTGCACGCGCCGCATTCGCCGACGCCGCAGCCTTCCTTGGTGCCGGTCAGACCCAGCGTGTCGCGAATCACGTCCAGAAGCCGCGCGTTGTCCTCGACCTCGACGCAGACGGGTTTGTCATTTAAAATAAATTTCAGTTCGCTCATGTTGCTTCCTCCGGGATGCCCGCCGCGATGCAAAGAGCGCGGCTTACGATTGCCGACAGCGCGGGGTATTTATATTCGGTCGACCAGCGCACGCCGGTGATTTTCACCATCTCCTCCGAGACGGCCTTGCCGCACCGTTCAAAAAGTTCCTTCGACGGTTTACTGCCGAGAAGAAGCTCCTCCGCGGCCGAAACGCGCCTTGGCGAAGCGAACACGCAGCCGGGCGAAATCCGCACGCCTGCGATCCTGCCGCCTTCGAGTTTGAGCGCGGCGGCGACGTTCATGCGCGAGATGGCGAGCGCCTTCCTGCGGCCGAGTTTGACGAACGCGGTATGCCAGCCGGTCAGCGGGACGAACGCGATCTGCGTGAGCAGTTCGTCCGGGCGGATCACGGTTTTACCCGCGCCTGTGATGAAGTCCGCCAGCGGAAGCTCGCGCGTTCCGGAAACGCTTTGCAGCGTTACGTCCGCGTCCAGCGCGGCGAGCGGGGAGAGCGTGTCCGCGGCGACCGCGGCGTTGCAGACATTGCCGCCGATGGTCGCGACGTTGCGGATCTGCTGCGCGCCGACGCTCAGGCTGGCTTCCGAAAGCATGTCCGCGGCGGACCGTATAACGGACGAATGGGCAACGGCATCGTGCGTGGCCATAGCGCCGACGGTAACGCGTCCGCTTTGGTTTGAAATTCCGGTCAGTTCGGGGATGTCCGTCAGATCGAGCGCGTAGTCCATACCGGAGAGCGTGCCGTCGTCCCTGCGCAGCTCGACCATCAGGTCCGTGCCACCCGCGAGCGGACGGATACGCCCGGCATAGGTTTGCATCCGCTCAAGCGCTTCGGTCAGCGTCTTCGGGGAAAGGTATGTAAAGCGTTGCATGTTCGTTCGCTCCTTTCACCAGAGTTTTTTGCCGAGCAGCACGTTTTCCAGCCCTGCCGGATTGCTGCGCACGCGCCTGCCGGTCGCGTTTGCGACCGCGTTTGCGACCGCGGCGGCCACGCACTCCATGGCAGGTTCGCCGACGCTCTTTGCGCCGTAGGTGCCGCTGGGGTCGTCGCACTCGAAGATGTTGATATGGATATCCGGCATGTCCATGGCGGTCGGGATCAGGTATTCGTCGAGGTTCTGCGTCTTGACGAAGCCGTTTTTCGTGACGACCTCCTCCATGGTGCCGTAGCCCTGGCCCATGAGCACGCCGCCGTAGATCTGGCCCTCGACCATCGCGGGGTTGATGGCCGTGCCCGCATCGTGGCTGCTGGTGACGCGCTCGACGGAAACTTCGCCGGTGCCCATGTCCACCTTGACCTCCGCGACCACGCAGGCGTAGGAATACGTCGGGAACGCTTTGCCCTGCTGGGTGTCGTGGTCCTGCACGCACGGCGGCGGCGTGAACCATTCGTACGCCGAGAGGCACATGCCGCGCCAGAGGCCCGCGCCGGCGACCTCCGCGAGCGAAACGCGGTAGTCGGGGTGATCCGGGTCGAAGAAGAAGCCGTCCCGCAGGACCAGGTCGTCCGCCGTCCGGTCTCGGTCCGCGCCGCCCTTGCCGGCTTTGAACAGGCCGAGCCCGACGGCGTTTTCGCGTAAAATCCTGTTCAGTTTGTCGCCCGCCTTTTTGACCGGCTGCGCGCCCATGACCGTCCCGCGCGAAGCGACCGTCATGCCGCTGTCCGGGATGCAGTGCGTGTCCGTGCCGTAAAAGCGGACGGAATCGACCGGTACGCCGAGAGATTCCGCGGCAATCTGGCAATAGACGGTCTTGAGGCCCTGCCCGTTTTCGGCCAGGCCGGAGTGCAGCAGAACGGAGCCGTCCTCGTTGACGATGATGAACGCGCCCGCCGCGTCCGGCGACTCCGCGCCGTAGCCGCAGCCGCGGTGCGAGATCGCCATGCCGATACCGCGCCGGACCCGCCCGGTCTGCTTTTGAAACGCCGCGTGCTTTTTTGCATAGTCCGTCTGCTTCGCCGTGCAATCGATCATTTCCGGCAGAACGACGTATTCCACCTCGCCGCCGGTGGCGACGTGCGAACCGCTTTTGAGACAGTTGAGACGCCGCATCTCCAGCGGGGTCAGGCCGACTTCTTCGGCGAGTTCTTCGATGAACTGTTCCTGCGCATAGATCAGCTCCGGGCTGGAATAGCCGCGGAACGCGCCGGAGTGGATGTTGTTGGTGAATACGCCGAAGGTGTCCGCTTCGACGTTCGGGATATCGTAAGCGCCCGCGCAATGCGCCGTTGCGCGCCAGTTCATGAACTGCGTCTGATTATTGTAGGCGCCGGAGTTGTCGATCTGCGTGGCCTTCCAGGCGACGATGCGCCCGTCCTTTTTCAGCCCCGCCTTGTAGGTGAAATGGAACGGATGCCGCTTGCTGCTTTCGATCAGCGATTCCTCGCGCGAAAAGACCATCTTCATCGGACGGTGGACCAGCCGGCAGAGATACGCGCAGCGCCCGGCCAGCAGGCCGACGCCTTCCTCCTTGCCGCCGAACGTGCCGCCGAGCGTCTCCTGAATGAGGCGCACGCGGTTGAGCGGGATCTGGAGTGCGTCCGCAACGTAGCGCCGCGTGAAAAACGGGTTTTGCGCCGAGGCGTGCACCGTGATGTCGCCGTTGGACGGGTTTTCCACCGCGACCACCGCTTCCGGCTCGATGTACGCGTGCTCGACGTACTGGGTCGTGTATTTTCGTTCGACGATGAGATCGGCTTCGGCAAAGCCTTCTTCCACGTCGCCCTTTTTGAGCGTATAATGCGACTCCTTAAAGATGTTGTTCGGGTATTCTTCGTGCACAAGCGGTGCGCCGGGCTTCATCGCCTCGAACACGTCGAACACGGCGGGCGCTTCCTCGTACTCCACATGGATGTGCTTTTTTGCTTCCTCGGCCTGCTCCTTTGTTTCCGCGGCGATGAGCGCGACCACGTCGCCGACATAGCGGACGCGGTCGGTGATGTAGCGGTACGTTGCCCAGCTGACAGATTTGGGCATGTCGGCCGCGGTAACGACGGCGAGCACGCCCGGGAGCTTCAGTGCTTCGGACGTATCGATGGAGAGGATGCGCGCGCTGACGACGCCGTCGAGCCGGAGCATCGCGCCATACGCCATGTTGGGATATTTTACGTCCGCGGCGTAATGCGCGCGGCCCGTCACCTTGTCGAACCCGTCGACGCGCGGTGCGGAATGGTTGATGATATGAAATTGCTTTTCTCCGTATAACGGCATGTAAAAACCACCTCGCAGGGTATTGAAAATGTACGCGGCAACCGAAAACTATATACAGATTATATGAAGCCGAAAAATTCAAAGCAACCGAAAACCGCCGGAAGCAGGGGGTTTTGGGGCTATACGCACATATGTGCAAGTATGTTTTGCAATAATGTTCAAATACGGAATGTCGATTATAATGAAAACATGGAGTATGAGAAAATGGAAAGGTGTCCGGTATTGATCAAAGGCGCAAAGATAGCCGCGCAAGATGGCGCGGCGATACGGGCTGCACCCGAAAAAGGGCGCGCTTTCCATCGGCTCGGACGCGGACGTCGTGCTGATCGACCCGAACGCGCCGCGGGTGCTTTCCGCAAAAGCGGAGCACGGCAACGCGGGTTATTCCGTCTGGGAAGGGTTCGAAGTCGGTTGCACGGTGCGGTACGTTTTTTTGCGCGGCGGACTCGTTTCAAAGGACGGCGGACCCGACGGCACGCCGCGTGGTCGATTCCTGCATGCGCAATAAGAACTTAAGAATGAAATAATGCCCCGCACAAGCGGGGCTGCTTTTATGCATTAAAGCGTTCCGGCGTGTAGGCCTTCGCTTCCTCGGGAATCGCGCCCGACTTCCAGTACGCCGCAATCATATCGCCGATGGCGGGCGAGAGCGCGATCGCGCTGTGGAAGGAGTTCGCAACAAACAGGTTTTTCGGCGAGTCGTACGCGCCGAAGACGGGCTCCCTGTCCGCCGCATAGGAAACGAGCCCCGCCCACATGCGGATGATCTCCAGATCGGAAAGCGAAGGAAAGAGCGAGAGCACGCGGCGCGCGACCGCGCGCGGGCCTTCGAACGTGCTGGACTTGTCGTAATTGCCCGGCCGCGTCGTCGCCTGCGCCATGACGATGTTGCCGGAGGCGGTCTGGCCCAGGCACGCGCCGACCACCATCGGGTGTTCGTTTGCAGGCTGCGTAAAGAGCGCACCGTCGGTGATCATGCGGCGGATGCACGTGGCGGCCTGCATGCTCACCATCGCTTCGCCGCGCTCGTAAAATATCGGCGTGTCGTGCCCGGCCATGCGGGAAAGGTCGCGCGTCCACGCGCCACCCGCCAGGATGTACAGACCGGCCTTTACGCAGCCGGCCGGCGTTTCCAGCGCGGAAACGAGCCCGTTTTCGATCAGCATGCCGGTCACGGGCGTATGCGGGCGCAGGTCCGCGCCGAGCGACTTTGCGCGCGCGGCCATGTTGAGGTTGAGCTTAAAGGGATTGACGCGCCCTTCGCCGGGACACCAGCACGCGCCGACGAGTTTGCTTTGGTCCAGCGCGGGTTCGAGTTCCTTCGCCTGCTTTGCCGTGACCAGGCCGATGTCGTCGAGCCCGAGCTTCTTAGCGTGGCGGCAGAGCTTTTCCAGCGCGGCTTCCTGTTTTTCGTCCGTAAGCGGGATCAGCCCGCCGGAAGCGGCGTATTCCACGTCGCCGATTTCCGCCTGCAGTTCATCCCAGCGTCTCTGCTGTTCGAGCGCGAGCGACATGACAAGCTTGTTTTCGCGATAGCTGAGCACGCAGAAACCGGGATTCGTACACGACGCGCCCGAGCAAAGGTCGTCCTTTTCGAGCAGCACGACGCGCGCGCCCGCCGCCGAAAGTTTCCATGCCGCCGCCGCGCCGATGACGCCGCCGCCGACGATCGCAACGTCGAATTGTTGTTCCGTTTGCATGAAAACCCTCCGTTACAGCGTGTTGGAAAAGTAGCTTTTTTGCAGCATGTCCACGTCGATCTCGCCCGCGGCGAACGTTTTGCCGCTTTTTTGGTTCGTGATCTCGATGCGCGCGACCTTGTGCACGTTCGTGTCCATCTTAAAGATATCGCGCTCCGCCGCGTCGTACAGCTCGGCGAACGTTTTTTTATTGTGCACCGTCCCGGAAAACGCCATGTGCGGGAGGACCCGCTCGATCTCGGCGTCCTCGCAGTCCACAACGTACCGCGCGACGGACCCGTAGAGCGTTGAGCTGTTGACGCGGTCCATGGCGATCAGCTCGTCGTCGACCACCGGCGGAATCACGGCGCAGCCGGAAAAGGTTTTCACCTTTTCGAGCGGGAAGCCGAAATAGCCGAGCCCCCAGAGGGAGACTTCCGCCATGCGCGCGGCGATCTGCACGCAGCCGACGAGGCTGCCCGTCTTTGCCGCGAGCAGGTATACGTTTTCGGGCCTGACGTTGCAGGCGGCCGCAACGTCGTCCGCAACAGACGCGTCCGGCAGTTCGGCGGTTTGAAGCGCGAGTGCGGTTTTTTCGAACCGGTCGCGGTACGGCCACATCTTTGCGACGCCGTCGTGGCGGGCGATCGCCCTTGCCGGGCCGGAACCGAAGCCGGGCAGGCTGTAAGCGCCGGACGGCTTGATCTTCCACGCGGAAAACTGCGAGGACAGCGCCGCTTCATGCGGGCGGTCGAGCCGGACTTCGACGCTCTCCAGTTCGCGGTCTCCGACGACCATTTTGCCGTAGGCGACGTCGCCGAGCGCGCCGAGGGTGACCAGCGTGAACAGCCGCGCGGCTTCATAACCGCCGGGTGCATGAACGCCCATATCGATCATAATCGCACCGTTTTCCAGCGTATGGCGTTCGCAGCCGAGCTCCCAGAGACGCGGCAAGATACGCGTCTCGATGAGACGGCAGGTGTTTTCACTTAGACTGAGCATGGATTTCCTCCTGTAGCCGGAATAAAATTTCGGAAAACTCCGCAAGGACGGCCGCTTCGTCAAACCCCGTGACGGAGCCGCCTTTCAGAGCGGGTTTCCCGCCGATATAAACGTCCTTTACGTCGCCGCTCTGCGCGCACCAGACCAGCGTGGAAACGACGTCGCCCGTGCCGAAACCGAGATGCGTCCTGTTAAGCGGCACGATGGAAAAGTCCGCGAGACGCCCCGCTTCCAGCGCGCCGGCATCGAGGCCGAGCAATTTTGCGCCGCCGCTCGTCGCCATGGAAAACACGTCCTTCGCGGTAATGACGGTCGGGCTTTGGCTCGTCGACTTCTGGAGCATTGCGCCCGCGCGCATCTCCTCAAACATATCGAGACGGTCATTGGACGCGGGCCCGTCGGTTGCGAGCGCGATATTGATCCCCGCTTCGATCAGCGCGGGGATGGGGCAGACGCCGCTGCCGAGCTTTGCGTTGCTTTTGGGGTTATAGACGACCGAAACGCCGCGCTCTGCGGCGAGCGTGATCTCCCGGGGATTCAGGTGTACGCCGTGCACCGCGGAAAATCGTGGCGAAAGCAGGCCGAGGCGGTCGAGGTAGAGGAGCTCCGGGTCGCTTTTTTCGACGATGCACTGCCGCGCTTCCGCGGCGGTTTCGTCCACATGCGTCTGCACGCGGGCGTTATAGGCCTTTGCAAGATCGGCGATCGCCTGCATGGCGATTTCGCTGGTGACATTGGGTTCCGAGGGCGTGAGCACGCAGTTTTCGGGATAGGCTTTCAGCAGCCGCTCGATTTCGGCCAGGTCGCGCCTGCGTCCCGCTTCCGTACTCATAAACAGGTCGGCCAGCTCAATGCCCATATACCCGCGCGCACCGGTCTGCCGTGCCGCGCGGAACATGCCGTCCTGCGCGAAATTCATGTCCATATTGACAAATGCGGTCACGCCGCTTTTGAGCAGCTCGCGGATGCCGACGGCCGTCCAGAGGTACGAAAAACGCTCGCGCTCCTGCCTCGGGATCCGCTGGAACATCGCCGCGACGGTCGGGCCGAGCACCTCGTCGCACCAGCCGGAGAGCGGCAGATCGTCCTGCCGGCCGACGAGCAGCATCTGATACAGGTGCGTATGCGCATCGATCAGGCCAGGCAGCACCGCGCAGTCTGCGCAATCGACGACTTCCGCACCGTCGGGGACGGGCAGACGCGTGCCGACGGCGGCAATGCGCTCGCCTTCAACGCGCATGTCCGCGCCGGAAAGCACGGTTTTCGAGTCGACGACCAGGTGCGAAATGTTTTTCAGAATCAGCATGGCATCAAATCCCTTTTCTTATGAATCGATCGGTTCTGTGCGCGTTTTGCACGCGACCGGCCCCTTGAAAAAAGCATAGCACACCGGCGGAAAAATCTCAGAGCAGGTCCGGACGGAACGAACCGGAGTGGTACGTTTTTCCGCTCTGCGGATCGGCAACCTCGACCACGGCGAGCTTGTTGATGTGCAGGAGGTTCGGAATCTTAAAAAAGTCGCCGCCTGCTTCCTCCAGCAAGTCGGAGAAGAGCGCGCCAAAGATGTCCGTGGACGAAAACGCGAGGTCGTTAGCAAGCTTTTGCGGGTTGATGTCCGTACCCCTTGCCAGCGTGAGCCGCGAAAACGCGCCGTAGTGCAGAAAGTCGTCCGGCAGAAGCCGGGTTCCGTTTTTCGATTTTGCACCCGGCGGGCAGACGGGCGCATATCCTTCGATGGCGGAAACCATGTTCGCGTCCAGCCCAAGCGAACGCTCCATGGTGAAGATCATGTTTTCGTTCATGCGGCCCGCGATCTGCGCCGCGCCGGTCATGCTTTCCTGCGGGGCGACGAGCAGGGCGAGCTGCTCCGGACGGCAGCGCGCCGCTTGCGAAAGCGAAACCATCCACGCGTCGTCCGGAATTTCGTTTGCCTGCACAACGGCGGAATAACTTCCGCTTTCAGAGCCGGAATCGTAACGGATTTCGTCCGTTTCCGCCAGATGGAGTTTCATCGGGCCGGAGAGCATCGCGCCGCGAAATTCGCACGCGGACTGGAGCGTGAGCGTGGCAAGGCGCGGAGAATCCGTTTTTGAACGAACGAACGGTAGCGTTTGTCCGCCGAACGTATCTTCATATGCGCTTGCTGTTGCAAGCCCGCCCTGACAAAGGGACGCGGCGAGCGCGCCGGCGCGCACCGACCCCGGCGTGTCCGATTCGGCAAAGAGCACCTGCGCGCCGCAGCCTGCGTGAAAAACGCGCAGGCCGAACCGCGCGCCGTCCTGCGCGAGCGCGCCGAAAATTCCGGCGCATGCGGTCCCGATTTGTTTCAGCGTGGGCATATCCTGCATGGAATGCGGTTCCTTTCCAAATATAACTATAGCGTTTCGATCGCGGAATCGAAAGCGTTCAGCTCGTTTTCCCGCAATTTGTCCGCCTCGCCCTGCGGTAAAACGTCCGCACGCAGCGCGCCCGTCGGGCAGACGTCCGCGCAGACCCCGCAGTCGCGGCAGAGACTGGGATCGACGCGCATGTCGGGATAGTCCAGCGTTCGTGCGCCGTAACTGCAGACGGTGACGCACCGGCGGCAGTTCGAGCAGCCGCGCGAGCCGGCGCGCTCGTTTGCGTAAGGCGAAAACGTGAAGTGCAGTTTTGAAACCACGTCCCTTTCCGGCAGGCGGGGCAGCACCGCGCCGCGGACGGACGCAATATCCGCATAGCCGAGCCGGTTCAAAAGTTCGGACAGGTCGCCGCACATGCGCTCGACGACGTCCACCCCGCGCAGGATTCCGACGGAGCAGACTCCGACGCACGAACAGCCCGCCATGAGGAACTCCACCGCGTCGCGCGCGCTCATGCACCCGCCGGAGCCGTAGAGATTGTGAAAACCGGGCCGGGCCTTTGCGATCCCCGCGTTGACATGCAGGCTCAGCGGGCGGAGCGCTTCGCCGCTCATCCAGCCGCGTCCGTCCGTGCCGGCGAGCACGGGACGCGCATGCTCGATATCGATCTTGAGCACGGGCCCGAGAGAATCCACAGCGCATACGCCGTCCGCGCCGCGCGAAATGCACGTCAGCCCCGTTGCGACCGCATCCGGCCAGTTTGCCGAGAGTTTGCAGATCACGGGGATATCGACGAGGCTTTTTGCGGTTTCCAACATAGGCAGCAGCGTGTCCTCCGTGTAGGAAACAAGCTCGATCATGTCGGCGCCCGCCTGCGCCGCGTCCCTTACCAGCGCGCGCGCCTCGCCCGGCGTATGCCCGACGGACGCGATGACGACCGCGCCCGCCTGCTTAGCCAGCGGGATTTCACGCGAAAACCACTGCTCCGGCTCCAGGTCCGACCATTTTTCGCAGTTGACGAGCGAGCCGCCGCCAAATGCTGCGATGTGTTTTACGGGGTTGATTGCGCGCCTGTAGCGGATGGTCTTGGTCACGACCGCGCCGCAGCCCGCCTGATGCGCGCGAATCAATCCCTCCGCGCCGTAGCCGAGCGGGCCGGAGCTCAGAATAAACGGGGAACGCAGCTTCACGCCGCAAAATTCGGTCGAGATATCCGCGCCCGTGAGGGTGCCCGGGTCAAACATGTTGCGTTTCCTCCTGCTTTCCAGTCCAGAAGATTTGCGTGCGCCTGCGCAGTTCCGCCTTTGCGGCGGCCGCGTCCACGGTGAGCAGACGGTGGTTGCGCTTTAAGAACCGTCCTGCGACCATCACGTCGCAGACGTTCTGCGGATTACGGAACAGCACAAGCTGGTCGTATACGTTGTGTTCGTTGAGCGGCGTGGGCGTGTCGAGGTCGATCGTGATCAAATCCGCTTTGCAGCCGGGCTCGATTCTGCCGGCGTCGGGCATGCCGATTGCCGCCGCACCGCGCGCGGTCGCCATGTCGTATACATCCTTGGCCGGCATGACCGACGTGCTTTGAACATGCGCTTTCGGAATCAGGAACGCGCCGCGCATGATCTCGAAAAAGTTATTGACGTATCCGTCCGATCCGAGGCCGACGAGCATGCCGCGGGAAAGCATATCGCTCACCGGTGCGACCCCGCCGCCGACTTCGCAGTTGGACAGCGGCATATGCACGGCGCGCACGCCGCGCTTTGCGAGGACGTCCATTTCGCGCGGGACGACCTGCACGCACTGGGACGCGAGCACGCGTTCGTCCAGAAAACCCAGCTCGTCGTAGAGCTCGACCGGACGCTTGCCGTAATGCTCCAAGGACCAGTCGGGCTCGAACACGCTTTCGGAGAGGTGCATGTGGATGTCGCAACCAAGCTCGGCCGCCAGCCGCTTTGCCCTGCGGACATAGCTTTTGTCGCAGGTGAAGAGCGTGTGGATGCTCATCATGCCGTGCACGAGCGCGTCTTTGCCGTTGTGCGCGCGGACGAATTCCGCGTTTTCCCTGAAACCCAGCTCGGCGTTTTCGGGACTTACGCGCTGGCAGGCTTCGAAGGTGAGGACGGCGCGCAGGCCCGCTTTTTCCGCGGCCTCGCGCTCGATTTCAAGCGCGCCCGGAATCGCATTCGGCGCTTCGAGCACGTCGACGAACGTGGTCACGCCGCTGTCGATCAGCTCCGCCATGCCGTAGGCGCTCGTCGCGCGGACAAGGTCGTGGTCGACACGGTTTTCGACGTACGGCCACCAAAAATCCTCCAGAAAACTGGAAAATTCGGTCACCATCGTTTCCGCCGTGATGCCGTGCGAAAGCATACCATAGAGGTGCGTGTGCCCGTTTACGAACCCCGGCGCGATCAGACGGTCGGACGCGTCGATCGCGTCGTCGTCCGGCAAACGGCCGAGTTCGGCGTTTTTTGCGACCTGCGTAATGCGCCCGCCGGACACAATCACGCCCGCGTCGGAGAGAAGCCCGTCCGGGGTCAGTACGCCGCCGGCGCGGATGACGATGCGGGACATGGACTGTCACCTCCGTTTCAAAATAAAGCAATTTCGTTTCTTTACTGTAAAAGAAACTGTAAATTCTGTTATCTCGCTCTTTAAACAAGCAAAAAGTTAAGTTCTTTTATCTCGCTTTTCTTTTAAGAAAAGCGAGGAGGGACGTGGATCGCCTCGCCGGAAAAGCGCTGGACGCACTCCATAAACGCTTCCGAAAGGGTCGGATGCGCGTGCATGGTGCGCGCGGCTTCCTCAACGGTCAGCATCGCTTTCATGACCGTGACCGCTTCGGCAATCAGGTCGCTCGCGTGCGGCCCGGCGATATGCACGCCGAGAATCTCGCTTAGATCGCTCTTTGCGAGCATCTTGATAAAACCGTTCGTCTCGCCGAGCGAAAGCGCCTTGCCGTTGCCCGCGAATTGGAAGCGCGACGCGACGTAGTCGTTTTTTTCCGCTCTGAGCTGTTCCTCGGTTTTGCCGACGGAAGCCATCTCCGGAAACGCGAACACGCAACTCGGCACGAGCGCGTAATCCACACAGGTGCGTTTGCCGCACATCCGCTCCACGCAGACGCGGCCTTCGTCGGACGCGACGTGCGCGAGCATGACACGGCCGGTCACGTCGCCGATGGCGTAAATGTTTCTCACGTTCGTGCGGTAATCTTCGTCGACTTTGATCCCCTTGCGATCGAACATCACGCCCGCCGCTTCGAGATTCAGGCCGTCCGTGTTCGGCACGCGGCCCGCGCAGCAGAGCACATGCGTGCAGGCAAGCGACCGTTCGCCGTCCGGGGACTCGGCCAGAACGGTGAAACCGCCGGGCGCGCCGGCGATTTTCGTCACCTTCGTGCCCGTGAGGACGGTCACGCCCTGCGCGCGCAACCGCTTTGCGGCGAACTTCGCCAGTTCGCCGTCGAGTGTGGAAAGGATGGACGGCAGAAATTCGACGATCGTGACCTCCGCGCCGAACGCGCGGTAGATGCCCGCGAGCTCCACGCCGA
>CAYUUB010000009.1:0-20218 GCA_964447725.1 uncultured Oscillospiraceae bacterium | reverse complement strand
CGCGCTATTCTTTCATTTTCGACGGCGCTTTCCCGGTCGTTACCGTACGGATTTGCGTAACCTTGCAGCCGCGCGCTTCGATCTGCGCCTTGGTCCCCTCGTCGCTGGTCCGCGGGTCGGCGCCGCCCTGGCAAAGGAAAACCTCCACTTCTTTGCCCGCAGGCAGCAGCTCCACGATCGAGTTGAACGCGGGCGCGGGATACGCCGCCCAGACCGGGCAGCCGATCATGATCCGCTCGAACGCGTTCAGGTCTGCCTCCGGGGGCTGGATCCTGACACATCTGCGTTTCATCGCCTGAAGCCCGCCGGGAACGAACGAGCCGATCAGGCTTCGGTTCCTTTTTTCCTTTATCCGGTAAACCGGCGCGTTCAGTTCCGCGCCGAGCTTTTCGGCTTCCGCCTTCGTCGATCCGCCGAACGTATAGTACACAATAACCGTATTCATCCGCATTTCCCCCGTCGCATGATTGTGCGGCGCGCGCCGCCGGGATCATCATACCATACCTTTAGCCGGAAAGCGTATGCGCCGTGTAAAATCTTCGCCGCCCGTCATCGCCGCGTCCTCGCGCGGTACTGTTCCGGCGGGAACATCGGCGCGTCCAGCGCGGACTGCGTTTCTTCCGAAATGCGCCCCGTCGCCCGGTACTCCTGCCCTGCGCGCTTTGCCAGCGCAAGATATCCGTCCGCGAGCGGCTTCGCCTCGGCTATGGAAAGCAACGGCGCCTCGACGCAGAGGATCATCGGGCAGTCGTCGCCAAAACTGCGTTTAAACTGGAACTCCAGCGCTTCGAAATTGTTTTTCCGGTCGGGAAATCCGCAGCCGGAAATCAGCATCGATTTTGTTTCGTGCCTCTCCCGCGTCGGGTGGTACGTCTTGCCGTTCTCGTCCACAAGCTGCGCCATCTGCGTCAGCGGGAGCAGCCGGTCGAGCACCGCCTTGCAGTTGGCCGGAACGCTGTAGGTGTACAGCGGCGTCGACCAGATGACGAGGTCGGCCTGCGTGATCCTTTTCAGCACTTTCTCCATGTCGTCCTGCTGCACGCATTTCCCGGGCGTTCTGCTCCAGCAGGCAAAGCAGCCGAGACAGGGCTTTACGTCGATTTTCATCGTGTCGACGATCTCTGCGGTTTCGCCCATTCCTTCAAGAAACGCACGCGTGATTTTGAGCGTGTCGCTTTTTTCGCCCTTCGGCGAGCCGTTGATGACCAGTATGTTCATGTTATACTCCTTGCTTTATCCTTTTTTATATCCGCCGGCCCGTTTAGCAAACAGCCCGTGCCGGTTACAGTAAGCATAGATCGTCCCGCGCCCGCGGATGGCAAAACGCGCCTGCGCGCTTTGCTCCGGGTAGAGCTTAACGATCTGCACGCGGTCGTTTGTTACGTACGCGAGGAACGAAATGTAGTGCGTCTTCTCCATCGGGTGGTCCAGCGTCACGAAATACTCGTTTTCGACCGGTTCGATCACGATTTCGTGCGCGCCGTCGTCCTCTTCGGTCTCCAGCACGGGCAGCGCGACGCCGCAGCAGGAAAACGCGCCCTCTCCGATGGAATGGATCACGTTTCCGCAGACCGGGCACACGTAAAAGCAGCTCTTTGCCATGTTGCCACAGCGGTTGCGGTTGGTCACGCACTCGCCGGAGAGCAGTTCCGCAACCGAAACGTTCAGCGCCCTGCCAAGCGGCTCGATCAGGCTGATGTCCGGGAGGCCGCGGCCGGATTCCCATTTTGAAACCGTCTTGTCGCTTACGCTCAGCAGGTTCGCCAGTTGTTTCTGCGTATATCCCTTATCCTCGCGGAGCCGTTTGATCGTACTCCCCGTCACATAATTCGTCATATCGTTTTTCTCCTGTCCGCATCTGTTTTTCCGTAAGCCGAGCATACCATGCCATGCGCCGTTTCCACAACCTACGCTCCGTGGAGTTTCCGCTTTGCGCGCCAAAACAGCCCTTTTTGCGGATGTTCTCCGTGAAAAGGGCTGTCGAAGGATACCGAAACGGACGCTTAATGTTGTCCGCTGCGCTTCTGCTGTCCGCTGCTGGGCGACGATGTCGTCGCCGTGTATTCCACGTTCAGCGCATCCGCGACGGCTTCCATGATGCCGTTGCTGCTGTATGTCGCGCCGGACACAGCGTCCACGTCCGGCGTCTGCTCGCTGAGAATTTCGCTGATGACGGTGCTCTTTGCGCGCGAAAAATACTGCTCGTCGTCGCGATAGGAGTCGATCGTGATGGCGGCGATATAGCCGTTCTCAATCGTAACGCTCACGTCGGTGTCCCCACGGAATCCCGTACCGGTACCGGTGTACGTGCCGTCGGCCAGATCGATCGGCCCTTCGCTTTCGGGCACCTCGGTCGGTTCGGGCGTCGCCGTCGCTTCCGGGGTCGGCGTCGGCGTCAGCGCCGGGGTCGCCGTGGCGTCCGTTTCGTCGGTTTCGATCATTGTCACGTCGTCCGAAGCGGCCAGCGCGCCCTGCAGCGCGTCGGAGACCGCGCCGATGATGGCGTTGCTGCTGAACGTCGCGCCGGACACCGTATCGACGTCGATGCTCTGCGCGGCGATGATGCCGGAGATCACGCTGTTTTTCGCCTGATTGAAAAACTCCGCGTCGTCGCCGGTGGAAAGCACCTCTACGGCGGCGATATAGCCGTTTTCAACGGTCACCTGCACGCAGGTCGTCCCGTGATATCCGCTTGCGCTGCCGGTGTAAACGCCGTCGATATACGGCCCCGCGGCGGCGGTTTCCGTCGTGCTCAGGGTTTCGGCTACTACGGTCGTTTCCGTCGATTCCGCTGCCACGCTGCCTGCAAGGTTGCCGACGAGGTGCATCCCGCTCATCGCGACCACGGCGACCGCCGCCGCGAGCGCGGGCTTCGGGTCCGCGGTCACGTTGTCCCGCGGGCAGATATTGACGCAGTTCATGCAGTCGATGCACTCCGCGGACGTCACGACGTCCGCATTGTACAGCGGGATGCCCATGCTGCACTTCTTCGTGCAGGCGCGGCAAGCTCCGCAGTATGTCCTCGGCTTGCGAATCTTAAACAGCCGAAATTTCGAAACAATGACGAAAATTGCGCCAAGCGGGCACAGATACCGGCAGAAAAACCGCTCGATATACATAGACCCCAGGATGATGAGCAGCAGCAGCGCCGCGCCGACGGACACGAACGCCGACAGGTCCGACCAGCCTTTATAGGTCGCGTACATGCCGAACACCGTCCAAGGATTCTGCGTCCCGCTCAAAATCGAAAGCCCGAACGTCCAGGCCAGCAGAACGATGCCTGCAAGCAAAACGTATTTGGTCGTTTTGAGAGCCCGGTCCGTACGCGCGCCGATCTTGGGCCGCCGGAGCCTGAGCTTGCTCCCGATAAACCAAAAGAAATCGCCCATGGTGCCGAACGCGCATAAAAATCCGCAGAAGAACCGGCCCATGATCGCCGTGATCACCAGCATCGAAACCGCAAGCACGATTTGCCCCGCCTGTGCGGATATGCTGAACGTTCCGCCGATGATCGCAACGTAGATGCTCTTGATCGCCGAAAACGTTGAAATAAACAGCCCGGGGAACAGCACGAAGGCGGCCGCCTGAATCAGGCGCCGTGTCAGCCCGAGCGCCGATACTTTCTTTTTTTTCTTTTTACTTTCCTGTAACCGTTTCACGATGTTTTTCCTTTATATCCCATAGTGCTTATATCCAATTATACTTTTATACTTTTTATTTTAACCGGTTTCCCTGTTTTCGTCCTTATCCGTAGATCCGTGCGCTTTGCGGCGCCGTCAGCAGCGAAAACGCGCTGCGAAGCGCATCCGAGCAGTACACGTCCAGCTCCGTCGTAACGAAAATTGCTCCGATGCCGAAACGCCTTGCAAGGCGAACGCCGGGTTCCGCGCCCATCGCGAAGATCGCTGTGGATAGCGCGTCCAGCGCCGTCGCATGCTCGCCGACGAGCGTTACGCTGCGCAGTCCGGCGCTCGCCGGATATCCGCTTTTCGGGTCGAGGATGTGATGGTAACGTACGCCGCCAACTTCGAAATACCGTTCGTAATCGCCGGACGTCACGATCGCCCGGTCGGAAAGCGAAAGCCGTCCCATCGAAATGCCGGTCGCCCGGTCGGGATGCTGGATGCCGACCGTCCGGCTGTCGCCAAGCACGGCGACCGTCCCGCCGAGGTTGACGATGGCGTTTTGCACGCCGCCTTCTTTTAGGATACGCTTGACTTCGTCCGCGGCGTAACCCTTTGCAATGCCGCCGAGGTCGACCGCCTGGCCGAATTTACCGAGCATGGCGGTGTGGTTTTGTTCGTCCAGCATCAGGTCCCCGTCGTTTACCAGACGGGCCGCCTGCTCGATTTCCACTCTCGACGGCACGCTGCCGCAACGCGCGTTAATCGACCAGAGCGCGCTCAGCGGCCGCGTCGTCAGAGAGAACGCGCCGCCTGTCATCGCTGAAAAACGTTTCCCGGCACGCAGCAGCTCCATGGTGTCTTCGCTGATTGCAACAGGTTTTACGCCGGCTGCAGCGTTCAGCAGCGAAATCTCGCTTTCCGGCTTATAGACGGAAAGCCTGTCGTCGAGCTCCTGCACGCGTCGCTCGGCGCGCTCCAGCGTGTCGGACGGCACATCGTCGAACAATTGAATGGTATTCAGCGTCCCGAGCGCGCGGAACAGCTTGCTTTTCAGGACGGTCGTCATATGGCGGTGCCTCCTTGCACATAGTAACATACGAATAGTTTACAGATGGATTGTTGAACCGCAAGCACACAAAGATGTCCTTTTGTGAACAATTGCAAATTGAGCGCGTCGTGATATGGAAAAAGGGCCGTATTTGGGATAGCCGCACACGGTTTTTACGTTTCGTCCCTATCGTCCGCATTTTTCGTCTCCGTACGCGGTCGCCCAGGCAAAAAAGCAAAAGCACATAATAATACATGGTTTTACAAGGAATTGCAGTATTATTTGCATAATAATTCGTTGAACGACCTTGTAATATATATGAAAATGTGCGATAATTATTTTTTCGGTGCGAAAGCGCACTTCGCGTTGAAAGGTGGCTAATACAGATGCGCATTCTGCATGCCGCAGCGGTAGTTGACGTCGTGCGCAGGCTCTGCCTGCGTGCCTGTTGCGACCTACCGCAAGACGTGCAAAGCGCGCTCGTTGCCGCGCAAAACGCGGAGGCGGAAGGAAGCACCGCCCATTCCGTTTTATCCCAGCTACTCGAAAATCAAGAGCTTGCGCGTTCCTGCCGGCGTCCGATTTGCCAGGATACCGGTATGGCTGTCGTGTTTGCGGATATCGGGCGGAACGTCTTTATCGATGGCGACCTCGAGTCGGCGGTCAACGAGGGCGTCCGCCTTGCGTATACGGATGGTTATCTGCGAAAGTCCGTGCTCGACCCGATCACGCGCGTCAACACGCGGGACAACACGCCCGCCGTGCTGCACGTGCGCTTCGTCCCCGGCGACAAACTGACGCTCACCGCCGTGCCGAAAGGCTTTGGCAGCGAGAATATGAGCCGGTTATTTATGCTGTCCCCATCCGCCGGCATAGAAGGCATAATCGGCGGCATTGTAACGACCGTGCTGGACGCGGGCGCTTCCGCCTGCCCGCCGGTCGTCGTCGGCGTCGGCATCGGCGGCACGATGGAGCAGGCCGCGCTGCTTGCAAAGCGGCAGTTGCTGCGCCCGCTCGGCATATCCGCGGAACGCGGCGACCTTGCGGACATCGAGCGCGAGGCGCTCCGCCGCATCAACGAAAGCGGCGTCGGCCCCATGGGGCTCGGCGGGAATACGACGGCGCTTGCGGTGCATGTCGGCGCGCTGCCGACCCACATCGCCGGGCTTCCGGTGGCGGTCAATCTGCAGTGCCACGCCTGCCGCCACGCGAGCGAGGAGGTGTAGCGCCATGGAATATTCGCTGAACGTTCCGGTTCCGGAAAACGAGCTTCAAAAGCTACGCGCGGGCGACGTCATCCGCCTTACGGGAACGGTCTATACCGCGCGCGACGCCGCGCACGCACGTTTTGCCGACATGCTCGGCCGCGGCGAACCGCTGCCGGTTCCAAAGGGAAGCTGCATCTATTACGCCGGGCCCTGCCCGGCCGCGCCCGGCGAAGTCATCGGTCCCTGCGGGCCGACGACGTCCAAGCGCATGGACGCATTCATGCCCGCCATGCTGGACTACGGCGTATCCCAGTTTATCGGCAAAGGGCCGCGCGCGCCGTTTGTATACGACGCAATGCGCGGCAGGGCCGTCGGCTTTTCGGCGACGGGCGGCGCGGGCATGCTGTATGCTTCGCGCATCACGGAGTGCGAGCTTGTCGCATTCCCCGACCTCGGCGCGGAGGCCGTCTACCGGCTCTGCGTGACCGATTTTCCGGTGGTCGTAACATTCGATCTTTCCGGGGTCGACCTTTATTCCGTGCATTCGGGCAAACGGCCCGTTTCAACGCCCGCCGGATAAGAAACGGCGGACGACTATCGTGCTTGTAATTTGAAAGGAGCGGTAACATGGCAAACTGTGCAATCGTAGGTATCAACTGGGGCGATGAAGGGAAAGGCCGCATGGTCGATCTCATCGCGGCTGATTACGACGTCGTTGTACGCTACCAGGGCGGCAACAATGCGGGTCATACCGTCGTCAACGAATTCGGTAAATTCGCGCTGCATCTGTTACCATCCGGCATTTTCCGCAGCGGCGTCGTCAACGTGCTCGGCAACGGCACCGTGGTCGACCCCGAAAAGCTCATTGAAGAAATCGAGATCACGCAAAAGGCCGGCATCTCCATCACGCCGGAGAACCTCAAGGTCAGCGACCGCGCGCCGATCGTCTTTCCGTACCATCGCGACCAGGACGTGCTGGAGGAAGCCCGCCTGCGCGACGCGAAATACGGTTCGACCAAGCGCGGCATCGCGCCCGTCTATGGCGACAAATATATGAAAAAAACCATCATGCTCGGCGAGCTGTTTTATCCCGATTACCTCAAAAAACGCCTGAGCGGCATCCTCGAATGGAAAAACCTGACGCTCAAAAACGTCTACGGCGGAAAGACCTATACGCTCGACGAGCTCATGGACTGGCTGACGACCTACGGCGACAAGGTCAAGCCGTTCATCTGCGACACCGGCGCGTTCCTGCGCGAAAACGACGGCAAAAAGAACATCCTCTTCGAGGCGCAGCTCGGCGTACTGCGGGACGTGGATTTCGGCATCTATCCCTATACGTCAAGCTCCGCGCCGCTGGCCGCATACGCGCCGATCGGCTCCGGTATGCCCGGGGCGAAGCTGGACCGCGTCATCGGCGTTGTCAAGGCGTATTCCACCTGTGTCGGTGAAGGCCCGTTCACGGCGGAATGGTTCGGCGACGAAGCCGAAAAACTTCGCGAAGAGGGCGCGGAATACGGCGCCGCCACGGGACGCCCGCGCCGCGTCGGTCCGATGGACATCGTCGCAACGCGCTATGGCGTAACCATGCAGGGCGCGACCGAAGTGAGCCTGACCAAGATCGATATCCTTTCCTATATGGACAAAATCCCGGTCTGCGTGCAGTATGAGCTGGACGGCAAAAAGACGGACGACTTCCCGTTCCCGGCGGCAATCGGCGCGGCAAAGCCGGTCTACGACTACCTGCCCGGCTGGAAGTGCGACGTTACCAAATGCCGCAGCTTCGAGGATCTGCCGAAGGAAGCGCAGGACTACGTCCTGTTTGTCGAAAAGGGCATCCGTTGCCCGATTACGAACATCTCCGTCGGCGCCGCCCGCGACGCGATCATCCGGAGGTAGCGGATCATGCATAACCGCTACGAAAGCCCGCTCGGCAGCCGTTATGCGTCGGACGAGATGCAGCGGCTCTTCTCGCCGGACATGCGTTATTCGACCTGGCGCAAACTCTGGGTGAGCCTTGCAAGGGCGGAGCACGCGCTCGGCCTTCCGGTGACCGCCGAACAGGTGGACGAGCTCGCGGCGCATGTGGACGACATCGATTACGACGCGGTGGCCGCGCGTGAAAAGCAGGTTCGCCACGACGTGATGGCGCACGTATACGCCTACGGGCTCGTCTGCCCGAAGGCCGCCGGTATCATCCACCTCGGCGCGACGAGCTGTTATGTTACCGACAACGCGGATTTAATTATTCTGCGCGACGCGCTGACGAGCATTCAAAACAGCATTTACGCGGTGCTGTCCGCGCTCGGCGCGTTCGCGGACAAAACAAAAGCGGTCCCGACCGTCGGATACACGCATTTTCAACCCGCACAGCCTGTCACGATCGGTCGGCGCGCATGCCTCTGGATGCAGGAACTGTTCCTCGACCTGGAAGAGATCGGCGACGCGCTGTCCGCAATTCGCTTCCTCGGCTGCCGCGGGGCGACCGGCACGGAGGCGAGCTTTGTGTCGCTGTTCAACGGCGACACGGCAAAGATCGACGAACTCAACCGCATGATCGCAGCCGACTTCGGCTTTGACCGGCTCTACGACGTGAGCGGCCAGACCTATCCGCGCAAGCTCGACAGCCGCGTGCTGAACGCGCTCTCGTCCGTTGCGCAGAGCGCCTACCGTTTCGGCGACGACGTACGGCTGCTCCAGCACGACGGCATCCTGTCCGAACCGTTCGAGTCCAGGCAGATCGGCTCCTCCGCCATGGCGTATAAGCAAAACCCCATGCGCAGTGAGCGCATCTGCTCGCTTTCGCGGTTTGTGATGTCGACTTCGCTCAACGCAGCCATGACCGCAAGCACGCAGTGGCTCGAGCGCACGCTGGACGACTCGGCCAACCGCCGAATCGCGCTGCCGGAAGCGTTCCTGGCGACCGACGCCGTGCTGCGGCTCATGGCGAACGTCGCGGGCGGGCTCATCGTGCACGAGGCCGCGAACGCACGCATCCTTTCCGACGCGCTGCCGTTTCTTGCGACGGAAGACCTGCTCATGGCCGCGGTCAAAAAGGGCGGCGACCGGCAGGAGCTGCACGAGATCATTCGGGAGCACTCGCTCGCGGCAAAGGAGCAGGCGTCTCAGGGCAAGCCGAACGACCTTGCCGAGCGGCTGATTGCGGACGCATCGTTTCCGCTCGGCCGCGAAGAAGTTCTCGCCGAACTCGACCCGGCAAAGCATATCGGGCGTTCCATCGAGCAGGCGGAGCGATTTCTCGCTTCACACCCGGTTCCGGAAACAAAGCCGCTTCAGGAACTCACGGTCTGACTTGCTTTTTTTTGAAAAAAGGCAAGGTAGGAAACGCATTCTAAAAAACATTAAAAGCTCGGACCGAAAGGCGTTCGAGCTTTTATTATCATAATCATATGCTTTTTTATTTGTTCAGGTCCCTTATCGCTTCGTCCAGCCGTTCTTTCGTGACCTTGCCGGGCGAAAAACTAAACACCGCCCGCAGCGGCATATAGTTCAGCATCGCGTCCGACATCTCCTGTGTGATCGCCTCGCGTGCGGTTTCCGTTTCGTCGTCGTTCTCGCTGAATTCACGCATCGCTTGCAAAATGTCCGGCATGCCGTGTTCCGCCCGCCGTTTGCCTTTTTCGCTTGCAAGGACGTCCATTAAAATCGAATTCTCGTCGAACGTAACGGGGATCTCCCGTGTCGAGCGCACCGTCGCCGCCGCTTCGAGCACGATATCCCGGCTGGAACGCCCGATCTGGATCATGAATTCGCCGCTTTCGACATGCCAGTCGTGCAGGCGCGTTTCGTAATAGGCAAACGCCCGCCCGTCCAGCGCAAACGAAACCGTCTTCGTTTCGCCCGGTTCCAGCGCAACCGTCTCAAATCCCTTCAGCTCGCGCACGGGACGGATTGCCGTGCTTTCGACGTCCGCAACGTACAGTTGCACGACCTCGCTGCCGGATCGTTCCCCCGTGTTCGTCACGTCAACGGTAACGGTAAGCGTGCCGCTATCGTCCATTTCACGTTTGTCGAGCGAAAGGTTGCCGTATGCAAACGTCGTGTAGCTCAGCCCGTGCCCGAACGGGAACAGCACGTCCATCTTCTTTTTGTCGTAGTAACGATACCCGACAAACGCGCCTTCGCGATATTCCGTCTTCCTGTCGTCCCCGCCGAAAAACAGGTAGGACGGGTTGTCCTCAAGTTTTTTGGGGAACGTCTCCGGAAGCCGGCCGCTCGGGTTTGCGTCGCCGAATAAAATCCGCACGACGGCGCGTCCGGAGGCCTGCCCGCTCAAATACGCTTCCAAAACACCCTTTACGCGCGAAATCCATGGCATCTCGACCGGCGAGCCGTTTTGCAGCACGACGACGGTATTGGGGTTCGCCGCCGCAACCGTTTCGATCAGCCGGTTCTGGCAGTCCGGCAGGCGCATATGCGCCCGGTCGTATCCTTCGCATTCGTATGCGTCCGGCAGACCCGCGAATACGACGGCGACCTGCGCGTTTGCCGCGGCATCGGCCGCATCCCGCAGCCATTCGCCGGTCGTTTCGTCGCGCTCTATGGAAAATCCGCGCGCATAGCGGACATTCGGAATTTCCTTTGCCGCATCCAGCGCGCTCGTGATCTTTGCGGCGTTGATATGCGAACTGCCGCCGCCCTGGAACCGCGGCTCTTTGGCAAACTCGCCGATAAACGCAACCCGCGCGCCCTTGTCCAGCGGAAGGACGCCCGCGTTTTTCAGCAGTACCATGCAGGCTTCCGCGAGTTCGCCGGAGAGCGCGTCGTCCGCTTCCCTGTCCCAGCTTTCGGCGGGTTCTCCGTTTCCCAGATAGCGCGCGTGTACCGCCAGCATGCGTTCGCAGGCGCAATCCAGCACCGCTTCGTCCAGTTCGCCGGAGCGCACGGCGCTAACGATCTGCTCGTCGCGCACGCCGCCCGAGGACGGCATTTCCAGTTCCAGCCCGGCCGACAGGCCCTTTACGCGGTTGCCGACGGCGCCCCAGTCGCTCATGACATACCCGTCGAACCCCCATTCATTGCGCAATACATCGGTCAGCAACCAATGGTTCTCGGACGCAAGCACGCCGTTGATGCGATTGTAGGCGCACATCAGCGTCCACGGTTTCGCTTTTTTAACGACCGTTTCAAACGCGGCAAGGTAGATTTCCCGCATGGTGCGTTCGTCCGCTTCCGAACTCTGCGACATGCGCCGGTGCTCCTGGTTGTTGAGCGCAAAGTGTTTCACGCTCACGCCGATGTCGTGCCGCTGGACGGCGGCGACATATGCCGCGGCTTCTTCGCCGGCCAGATACGGGTCCTCCGAAAGATATTCAAAGTTGCGCCCGCAAAGCGGGGAACGCTTGATGTTGATCGCCGGGCCGAGAACGACGGCAACGCCCTCTGCGCGGCACTCTCTGCCAAGCGCGTCGCCAAGCCGCTCAAACAGGCTTCTGTCGAACGAAGCCGCCATGGCGCACCCCGTCGGGAAGCATACCGCACGGATGCTGTCGTTCGCGCCCTCGCCCACCTGCTTGCGCAGGCCGTACGGCCCGTCGCTGACCATAACGGACGGCACGCCCAGCCGTCCCACAGGCTTTGTGTGCCAGGAATCCAGCCCGGAGCAAAGCCCCGCCTTCTCCTCCAGCGTCATTTTCCGTATCAGCGCGCGAACGTCCATCCCGTCATATCCTCCAGCGGTTTTCTCGTTTCTATTGTAGCGTCCGCCGCCTCTTGATTCAATGCCCTTTTTTGTTGCGAACATGTCCTTTTTCTTAAAAAACAGTGCCTTCCGCCTCGGCACACGCGTGCGTCTGTAGAACGCGTACTAGTATTATTCTTGCTTTTTCTCTCTGTATTCGGTATAATTTTCATAAAGTTTGTAAATATACTTCTTTTTTGGGGGAAGGGTTTGGTTCTTTTCATGAAAGCACTTCAATTGCTCGACCTGTCCATCGGCCCGGACCTGCACGAGTTAACCCGGCACGGAACGTCTCTGTTTCCCTGCGCGGGGTACGACGAAGATCCCGGAAAATACCTCACCGGAAAAATTCCATGGCACTGGCACGAAGAGTTTGAATTCGTTCAGGTGGTTGAAGGCGAAACCTGCGTTCTCTGCGGAAAGACCGAATACGTCATATCCGCGGGCGACGGTGTTTTCATCAACAGCAACGTCATGCATAAACTCAGGCGCGCGCACGCCGACCGGCCGACACGGATCAACAGTCTCGTTTTCAAGCCGGAACTGGTCGCCGGTTTTCCGCAGAGCATCGTCCAGCAGCGCTACATCCAGCCGCTGGTGCGCTGCTCCGCGCTGGCGGATGTCTTTCTGCGCAAAGACGTTCCCTGGCAAACGGAAGCGCTCGCACATTTTGAAGCGGCGTTTTCCGCGTTTGTCGGCGATTTGTACGGATATGAAATCATCGTCCAGGTCGAATTGATGCGCATGCTGCACAGCATCGTCTTCAACCAGAGCGACCGCATTGCCGAAAGCGGCTTCGTTCAAAACAAGGATTCCGCACGAATCAAGCAGATGATCAGCTTTATTCAGTCCCGCTATGCGGAGCCGCTGACCGTTTCGCAGATTGCGGAAGCTTCGTCCATCAGCGAAAGCGAATGCTACCGTTGTTTTCGAAAGCTGCTCGACACCTCGCCGATCGACTACCTGCTGCAGTATCGCATACGCGTGGCGGCGGGAATGCTGGCCGGCTCCGACAGGAGCGTCTCGGACATCTGCTATGCAACCGGCTTCAACAGCCCGAGTTATTTTGCGAAAGTGTTTCGGCATGCACTGCAAAGCAGCCCGCGGGCGTATCGCAAGACCCGGCATAACGATACGAAGTCCTCCAATCGAAATGCGGTCCGTTCCGAAACGCACTGAATGGATTTTACGTCAATTTTTGAAAACAACTGCCGCTCCGCGTGTTTCACTTTTTCTATTCGTGTTTTCACGCTTTCGTGACGATTATTTCCAACAACTTGCACATTTTCTGATCCATATGGATTGTATTCGTCGTCGGCGGCATATATAATAAAAAGAAGTAGACTTTCCTAACGGAGTTTTAGTTTACTGTGTAACGGCCATAATCGCGCTGTTTTGTTCCGCCTTAACGGCGAATCTGGTGCCGCGGAATCTTCTTCCCATAGGCCGTATCCGGATCCAGTTCGCTATGCTGTACAGTTTGGTATCACGTTTCGATTGGTTGACAAACGTTCTGTTACAGTAATATAATATCGATAACGCTAATCGGAGGTGCGCCATGCAAAAAAATACCCCCATCTCAATTTCGAGGCAAGCTCTCCAGCGGATGCCTTATTACCTGCAAACGTTGCGGGCGGCGCGCGATTCCGGCGCAGAGATCATTTCCGCACCGACCGTCGCCGCACAGCTTGGCCTCAACGAAGTGCAAGTTCGCAAGGATTTTGCTTCCGTAAGCAATACCGCCGGAAAACCCAAAACGGGTTTTCAGACGAACGAACTCATTACGGCGATTGAAAGCTGCCTCGGCTACGACAACACCAACGAAGCCGTGCTGGTCGGCGCAGGCAGCCTAGGGCGCGCGTTGCTTTCCTACCGCGGATTCGAAGAGTACGGCCTCAGCATCGTCGCCGCATTCGATGTGGACCCAAACCTTATTGGCGGCGAAATTTCCGGCAAACAAGTCCTTTCGACGGACAAACTGGCCGGCGCCATCCATAAAATGAACATCCATATCGGTATCATCACGGTTCCGGCCTCGCAGGCGCAGGGCGTTTGCGATTTCCTCGTGGAAAGCGGCGTGCTCGCCATCTGGAATTTCGCACCGGTCCATCTCACCACGCCGGAGGGCATCCTCGTGCAAAACGAAAACATGGCCGCGTCGCTGGCAGTACTGTCCAAGCATCTTTCCGAGCAGCTTGAGTCCAGCCTGACGGACTGACCTTTCCCCAGCCACCGATCAATATGCAGCGCTGTAAAAGGCGCTGCTTTTTTATTGTCGCTGCCGCCTTCCCTGCGCTTTGCTCTTGTCTGCAATCGCTTCGCTTCGGCCGCGGGCAACAGAAATTTCTTTCTATACGCCGTTAAAAACTATTTGCACAAAATTGCAATTATGGTCTTGACACGGTCCTATATCAGTGCTATATTATCGATACAAGATAACCGATAACAAATTACTGATTATAAGGAGCGATCATTATGGCACGTTTTACACTACCCAGAGACTTATATCATGGCAAAGGCTCGCTGGAAGCGCTGAAATCCCTTAAGGGCAAAAAAGCGATCGTCGTCGTTGGCGGAGGTTCCATGAAACGGTTCGGCTTCCTCGACAAAGTGGAAGCGTACCTGCGCGAGGCGGGCATGGAAGTGCAGCTGTTCGAAGGTGTAGAGCCCGATCCTTCCGTGGACACCGTCATGCGCGGCGCGGAAGCCATGCGCAAGTTCGAGCCCGACTGGATCGTTTCCATCGGCGGCGGCTCGCCGATCGACGCCGCGAAAGCCATGTGGACGTTCTATGAATACCCGGACACTACGTTCGATTCCCTCTGCATCCCGTTTAACTTCCCGACGCTGCGCACGAAGGCGAAGTTCTGCGCAATCCCGTCCACGTCCGGCACGGCGACCGAAGTCACCGCCTTCTCCGTCATTACGGACTATAAAAAGGGCGTAAAATATCCGCTGGCCGACTTTAACATCACGCCGGACGTCGCGATCGTCGACCCCGACCTGGCGGAAACCATGCCGAAGAAGCTCACCGCAAACACCGGCATGGACGCGATGACCCACGCGATCGAAGCGTATGTTTCCACGCTGCACTGCGACTATACCGACCCGCTGGCCATCCACGCCATCCGCATGATCGGCGAATTCCTCATCCCGTCCTACAATGGCGATATGGAAGCGCGCGACCGCATGCACAACGCACAGTGCCTCGCGGGCATGGCGTTCTCCAACGCGCTGCTCGGCATCGTGCACTCCATGGCGCACAAGACCGGCGCGGCTTACAGCGGCGGGCACATCGTCCACGGCGCGGCAAACGCCATGTACCTGCCGAAGGTCATCAAGTATAACGCAAAAGACCCGGAAGCGGCAAAGCGTTACGGCGAAATCGCAAAATGCCTCGGCCTCGAGCCCACGACGGACGCGCTGATTCAGCACATCCGTCAGATGAACGAAAAGCTCGGTATCGCATCCTGCATCAGGGATTACGAAGGCGGCATCATCGACGAGAAGGAATTCCTCGAAAAGCTTCCGAAGGTTGCAGAACTCGCCGTCGGCGACGCCTGCACCGGCTCGAACCCCAGGGCAATCACGCCGGCCGAGATGGAAAAGCTCCTCAAAGCCTGCTACTATGATACAGATGTTGACTTCTGAGAAGTCAACGCTCAGACCACTATTCTTAATTCTCGGTAAGGAGGTCGGCTTCCCTTTGCGGAAGCCGGCTTCCGGTCATGAGACGACAATCCTGGCGCCTTGCCGGCATCGTCCGGCCGGGCCAAAATTTTGAGGTCGACAGCGAATGGACAGTGAATACCTGAAGCTCAAACGTTCCAACTGCAAAAACTGCCATAAATGCATCCGCAACTGCCCCGTCAAGTCCATTCGCTTTTCGGACGGGCACGCGCAAATCATCGGCGAAGCCTGCCTGCTCTGCGGGCAGTGCTTCGTCGTTTGTCCGCAAAATGCAAAGATCATCCGGGACGACCTGCCGCTTGTGAAGGAAGCGCTCGCTTCCGGCAGGCCGGTCGTCGCGAGCCTTGCTCCGTCTTTTGTTGCGAATTATCGCGGAGCAACGATCAACTCCATGCGCCGCGCGCTCAAAACGCTCGGTTTTGCTGCGGTCGAGGAGACTGCCGTCGGCGCGTCCGTCGTCAAAACGCGCTATGAGGAACTGCTTTGCGACCACAGCGTCCTGATCTCGTCCTGCTGCCCGGTGGTCAACGACCTGATCCGCGAATACTATCCGGACGCGCTGCCGTATCTTGCGAACGTCATCACGCCGATGGAAGCGCACGCGCGGCTCATCAAGCGCGGGCAGCCCGACGCGGTCACCGTCTACATCGGGCCGTGCATCGCAAAAAAGCGCGAGGCGGACCATTCGTCTTATGTCGATATCTCCCTGACATTTGAGGATTTGACCCGCTGGCTGGTCGAGGAAGGCGTGATGCTCGCGCCCGAACCGGACGATCTTGCCGAAAGCCGGGCGCGCCTCTTCCCCACTGCGGGCGGAATCTGGCGCACCATGAAGCGCGATCCCGCAATCACCTATGTCAGCGTGGACGGCATGCAAAACTGCATTGCCGCCATCAAGGACATTATCGCAGGCGAACTGGAACACTGCTTCATCGAGATGTCCTCCTGCGCGGGCAGTTGTATCGGCGGCCCGGCAATGGAGCGCCGCGCCCTGCCGGTACGCGACTATGCCATCATCAACGCGTACGCCGGGCGGAAGGATTATCGTGTCGACCAGCCGCCGGCGGAAGAACTCGCGGAACAGCACCGGCCGGTTTCGATCCATGCCGCGCACATCGGCGAGTCCGCAATCGAGGAGACGCTCCGAAAGATGGGCAAGCTCAAGCCGGAGGACGAACTCAACTGCGGTTTCTGCGGATACGACACCTGCCGGGAAAAGGCCAAAGCCGTCTGTCAGGGCAAGGCGGAGATCTCCATGTGCCTGCCCTACCTGATGGAAAAAGCCAAGTCGTTTTCCGATATCATCATACAGAATTCGCCCAACGGCGTACTGGTGCTCAACGAATCGTTTGAAATCCAGGACCTGAACAATGCCGCCTGCTCGATCCTGAACATTAAAAACCGCACGGACGTCGTCGGGCGGCCCGTCGTTTCGCTGCTCAATCCCATTGCCGCGGTGCAGGCCGCGCGCGAAGGACGGACCGTTCGCCGTCCGCCGGAATACCTCTCCGAATACGGGCGCTACATCGAGCAGACCGTCATGTACGACAAAACATACCGCATCGTGATCCTGCTGCTGCGCGACGTAACCGAGCAGGAATCCGTACGCACCGAAAAGGAATCCGTCTCGGTCAGTACCGTGCAGGCCGCCGACCGCGTCATCGAACACCAGATTCGTATGGCGCAGGAAATCGCGTCGCTGCTCGGCGAAACCGTTGCGGAAACAAAGGCGGTGCTGACCACGCTCAAGGAGTCGGTGCGCAATGAATGACCTGTTCACCGACGTCGGATATAAAAGCGTCAATAAAAACGGCGAGGAAGTCTGCGGCGACCGCGTCGAAATTTCGGAGCGAAACGGCGCAGTTTCGGCTGTTTTGGCCGACGGGCTCGGCAGCGGAGTGCGCGCCAATATTCTTTCCACGCTGACGTCCAAAATTTTTTCCACCATGATGGCGCAGAACATGCCTGTGGAAGAATGCATCGCCACGATGAACGCGACGCTCCCGTTTGCACGGGACAGCGCCGCTTACTCCACGTTCACAGTGATGCGCGTCGAGCGGAGCGAGCGTGCCGAAATCATCCGCTTCGATAATCCGCGCGTCATCTGGCTTCGAAACGGCGCGCGCATGGATTATCCGGAGTCGCTTTCCTATGTCGGCGCAAAAAGCGTATACACCTCCAATCTCGATCTGACCTGCGGCGATACGCTGATTGCGGTATCGGACGGCGCGCTTTACGCAAGCCAGGGACGCGCGCTCGACTACAACTGGGACCTGGACGGACTCGCCGGCTTTGTGGAGGCGTTTTACCATCCTGATTACACCGCGAAGGAAATCTGCGCGATCCTGCTCGATAAACTCGTCGAGCTGTACGGCGGGCAGCCCGGCGACGATGCGACCGTCTGCGTCTGCCGGATCAAAAAGCGCGTCCACGTCAATCTTGTGTTCGGCCCGCCGCGCGCAAGCACGGACGACACGCTCATGATGGACCTGTTTTTTTCAAAGCGTGGCAAGCACATCGTCTGCGGCGGCACGACGGCGAAAATAGCCGGCCGCTATCTTGGCCGGCCCGTCGTGCCGCTGTTCGATGCGGCGGATGCGGATATCCCGCCCGCATCCAGCATAGACGGCGTCGATCTGGTGACGGAAGGCGTCCTGACCCTGTCGAAAGTACTGGAAAACGCAGAATCTTACATAGCAAACGGCAGCGGCACGCCCGCCTGGCAATCCGGGCAGGATGCGGCGTCCAGAATCTCCGCCGTCCTTTTGGAGCAGGCGACCGACATCGATCTGTTCGTCGGCCGCGCAGAAAACGAAGCGTACGATAAGCCCGGCATGCCGGTCAGTTTGAACGCAAAAGTGCGCCTTGCAGAGCGGCTCGCCGCTTGTCTGGAGAAAGCCGGCAAGCGTATCAAAGTCAGTTATTTTTAACCGTGAATCTCCAAAAAAGCGCCGCGGCATGCACGTTGCGGCGTTTTTGGAATGCAAAAAATTATGATAATTAATTTCTGAAAATTATAATAAAATTTTTCTCTTTTTTGCGTGATAATGGAATTGGATATCCCCGATTCATTTTACCGGGAGGAAATTATGCAAACAAAAGACTATTCCATCACGCTCGACATGCTGCGGACGCTTCCGTTCCGGCCGTTCGAGATCGTGGAAGGAGACACCGGCAACGTCCTGCACGTGACCCTTCTCAACAATGGCGACGCAATGGACCTGGCCGACTGCAAACTCTGCATCACCTTTGCTTCCAGCAACGGGTTTGCAATGCAGGACGAAACGAGCGGCATCGAAAAAACCGGGGAGCCGGGTGCGTTTGACGTTGCGCTGCTGCCCACGGCTTACGGCGCGGGCAACGTCAGCGCGGACGTGCAGGTTTACAGCGGCACCGACGACGCAACCCTGATCACCAGCACGCGGTTCGACTTCCGCTGCAGAAAATCGCTCATCAACGGAGATATCATCCACGCCAACGAAGCGTATCCTCCGCTGGTGGAAGCCACGCGAATCGCAAACGAAGCCGCAGCCACCGCGTTGGCCGCAGCCGAACGGATCGATACCGATATCGGCGAGCTGAACGTTCAGGCAAACTGGGCGGAGACGGACGGCGCATCCGACGCGTATATCAAAAATAAGCCTGCGATCCCGTCCGCTCCCGGAGACGTCGGCGCTGCGCCCGCAACGCACGCCTCGCAACACGGGCCCGGCGGATCGGACCAGGTAACGCCGATTGCCCACGCATCCCGGCATGCATCCGGCGGGGCGGACCCGGTGTCGCCGGCGAGTGTCGGCGCGGCGGGCCTTAATTCGTACGGTAAAGTTTTGGCGGAGCAGGCAAGCGCGCGTATCCGCGTAATTACAGCCTCCTGTACGCTTACTCTATCAGACGCCGGCCAGCTGTTACAAGTAGTGGCAACCGATGACGTCACAATATCCATTCCCGCGAATGGGGACGTAGCATTTCCAGTCGGAACGGAAATTGAAATTTGCCATTGGAGCAATGGGAAAGAGGTTACTATTGCTCCCGCTTCGGGAACATCTGTGAGTCTCCGCGCCATCGATTATATGTTTTCAATTTCCGACATCTACGGTTGCGCCGTTTTGAAAAAGATTTCAACAGACATTTGGTTATTGTCAGGAGCGTTAAAATGAGAATATGCAGACGAACGGGCATTTACTACAACGGTAACGGATTGCCGAAATTCAGCTACACCGGCACGTATGAAGTCCTGGACGACGGCGAGCGGAACTGGCGCATCAAGTTTCTGACAAGCGGGACGCTGATATTAGATCGTGCGCTTACAATCGACGCGTTTCTCGTTGGCGGCGGAGGCGCCGGTGAAGCCGAATATGCTTTCTGTGCTGGTGGTGCGGGGGGTAAAACATCTTTATCGAGTTCCGTAGCCGCAATGGCCGGTACATCTTATGCTATCGTCATAGGGGCTGGTGCATCATCTGGTACCGGTGGCACTACAACTGCTTTTGGTGCTTCCTCTGACGGTGGCGCAAATGGTGTTGCAAGAAGCACATATGCGACGGGCGGTTCTGGTGGATCGGGTGGCGCGGCAACGGGTGGTGCTTCCGCCTCCGGCGGGTCAGATGGCTCGGACGGCGGCGATGGTCATGCCGCAGATGAATCATCGGATATACCCGGCAACGGGCAAGGTACCACAACACGGGAGTTTCATGAATCTACGGGGGACCTCTACGCCGGAGGCGGCGGCGCGTCACGTGGTTCAGGTGAGGGCTATGGCGGTGCAGGCGGCGGCGGAACAGGCGGCGCTTACAATACCGCTTATCCTCAGGCAGGGACCGCCAATACGGGCGGCGGCGGCGGTGCGCAAATAACATATAGCAGTTATGGCGGCGCGCGTTCGGGCGGTTCCGGCATCGTCGTAATCCGCAACCATCGGGCATAAGGAGGAACGAACATGAATTAT
>CAYUUB010000008.1:0-23374 GCA_964447725.1 uncultured Oscillospiraceae bacterium | reverse complement strand
GGAGGATTCCCGCGTTGGAAAAGAGCTTTCTTGCAAAGCGGCGGCGCTCGCGCGAGAGGAACTCGATATCCACCTCCGACGAGCAGTAACCGGTGGTAAACGGCTTTGCCTCGGCAAGGAACACGCCGTTTTCGCAGACCATGTCGTGCGCCGAAAAGACCACGTCCGTCGTGCTTTCGCCGTCCCCGGCGCTGCAGAAGACGTATGCGGAGTTGGTGCGCGCGCTTTGCGACTGCACCAGCATGCGGCGGTACGCGTTTTTGTTGACGGCCTCGTCGCTGGCGCTGAGGTTGCAGATGATGCTGGCTCCGCAGTCGGCAAGACGCGTGGACGGCGGTTCCGCGGCCCAGAGGTCCTCGCAGATTTCGATGCCGACGGCAAGCTTCGGCATCTCTTTACAGCAGAAGATCATTTTCGTGCCGAACGGGACCGTCTGTCCGAACAGCTCCAGCTCTTCCATGGTCTCCATCGCGGGCGTATAAGTGCGCTTTTCGTAAAATTCGCTGTAGTTGGTCAGGTGCGTTTTGGGGACGACCCCCAGCACGCGGCCGTTCTGGAGCATCGCCGCGCAGTTATACAAAAGATGGCCGTACACGATCGGAACGCCGACGGCGACGAGCATGTCGCTGCCCGCGGTCGAAGCGGTGATGCGTTCCAGCGCGCGCAGCGCGGCGTCAGTAAGCGCGGAACTCAGGATCAGATCGCCGCAGGTATAGCCCGCGACGGTGAGCTCCGGCAGGACAAGCACTTTGACGCCGTCCGCGTCGGCCCGCCGGATCATCGCGATGATCGCGTCCGCATTGTGTTCGCAGTTGGCGACCTGTATGGAAGGCGTGCCGGCCGCGACTTTTATAAATCCGTCCTTCATAATAAAACGTTTTTCTCCGATCAATTTCTTTACGGTAATCGTTACAACTCATTTTATGCAAAGAGGGGGCTTCTGTCAATTCTGCGCGGGAGGCGTGTAAAAGTACAATAATGTTCGTTCAAATAATACCCGTTTCTATGCTATAATGTCGGAAAATACAACGCCGCACGGCTGATACCCTGCCTGCGGCGCGGGGGAATGCAAGGAGAACAACATGCTCACGATCGAACATCTGGTCAAATCGTACGGCGGAGACGTAAAGGCTGTGGACGACCTGTCCATCCATGTTTGTCCCGGCGATATCTACGGATTCATAGGGCATAACGGTGCGGGCAAGACCACGACGCTGCGCGCAATCGCCGGAATCCTCTCGTTCGACAGCGGGAGCATCCGCATCAACGGACGGAGCATAACGGACGATCCGATCGGCTGCAAAAAGGATATGGCGTATATTCCGGACAATCCCGACCTCTACGAACATCTGACCGGTATTCAGTATCTGAACTTTGTGGCGGATATCTACGGCGTGAGCGGAGCCGATCGCGACGCGCGCATCAAGCGCTACGCCGACGCGTTCGAGATGACGCCGCGCCTCAACGACCTGATCGGTTCGTGTTCGCACGGCATGAAGCAGAAGATCGCCGTTATTTCGGCGCTCATCCACGCGCCGAAATTGCTGCTGCTGGACGAGCCGTTCGTCGGCCTCGACCCGAAGGCGTCCCACACGCTCAAGGAGTTTATGAAGGAGCTTTGCGAGCGGGGCAGCGCGATCTTCTTCTCGACGCACGTGCTGGAGGTGGCGGAGAAGCTCTGCAACAAGATCGCCATCATCAAGCAGGGCAAACTGATCGCCGCTGGCGACATGGATACCGTAAAGGGCGACGAGTCGCTTGAAACCCTGTTTTTGGAGCTGACCGACCATGCGTGAATACTGGGTTTTGTCAAAGCTGCAGCTCAGCTCGCTGTTCGGCATCAATAAAATTCTGCACATGAAGAATTCGCCGGACAAAAAGCAGGCGAAGCGCAGCGTATACGGCCTGCTTGCAATGGTGCTTGCGCTCGGGTACGTTTCCGTCTTTTACAGCCTGACGCTGGCGAGCGCGTTTGCGCAGATCGGCATGCTGCCGACGCTTTTGGGCATGATGGCCTTTGCAACCACGATGCTGATTTTCATGTTCTCCGTGTTTGAAACGAAGGGCGTGCTGTTCGGCTTCGGGGATTACGACATTGTCATGAGCTGGCCGGTCGGCGTCCGCACCGTTGCCGCGAGCCGCGTTACCAGCATGTATGCTTATAACTTCATCTATGCGGCGCTGCTGCTAATCCCCGCGGGCGTGATCTATGCGGGGATGGCGCATCCCGAATGGTGGTACTACCCGCTGTTTATACTGATGACGCTGCTGATCCCGGCGCTGCCGACCATCATCGGCGCCATGCTCGGCACGGTCCTGACGGTTGCGACTGCAAAAATGAAGAAGCGCAACATCGTGAACATCCTTGGCCAGATGGCGCTGGTGCTCGCGATCATGTTCTTCTCGTTCCGTATGAATACGTCCATCACCGATCCGTCGAGCATTCAGGGAAGCGCAAACGCCATGCAGGCGCTTGTCGAGCGGGCATATCCGCCCGCCGCGTGGTTCCAGAGCGCTCTGACGAACGGTTCGGTTTTCGGCGTAATCGGCATGTTCATGCTGTTTGCAGCATCGATTTCGCTGCTATTGTTGTTCATCGGCAAGAATTTCGTCGCGATCAACTCCAGAATCAAGAGCACGCCGACCGGCGGAACGTTCGTCATGCGGGCGCAGGTGCGCTCCGGAAAGGTCAGGGCGCTGTTCCGCAACGAACTGAAACGCTATTTCAGCTCCAGCCTGTATGTCGTCAACACTGCGTTCGGGTATGTCATGCTGCTCGCGGCGGGCGTATTCTGCCTGGTCAGGCCGGGACTGATCGCCGAAGCGTTCAGCATACCGGAGCTGAGCGCCGCACGCTCGGTGATCCCGTTCGTGCTCGGATGGATCGTCTCCATGGGGGCTACGACGGCAAGCGCGATCTCCATGGAAGGGAAAACGCTCTGGATCGTCAAGAGCATGCCCGTGTCCGCGCGCGACTGGCTGACGGGAAAACTGATGGTCAGCCTTGCGCTTGCGGTCCCCGCCATTTTTATCGGTTGCACGATGGTCGCCGCCGGAACGGGCGCGGACGCGATGGAGTGGTTCTGGATGTACGTCGTTCCGCTGAGCTATGCGGTGGCGTTCGGCGTGTTCGGGCTTTGGCTCAACATCCGTATGCCGAAGCTGGACTGGCAGGGCGAGGCGGAGGTCGTCAAGCAGAGCGCGTCCGTGATGGTCTGCGTATTCGCCGGCATGGGCGCGGGTGCCGTTCCTGCCGTAATCGCCGGATTGACGCAAAGCCCTTGGGTACAGCCGGGCACCGTGATCGTCATGCTTATGCTGGCGCTGTGGATGTGGCATTCGCTCGTGAAAAGCGGCGAACGCAAATTGCTGCAGCTAAATTGAACGGATGCAAGTCAAAAAGACCCGCCGCGGCGGGTCTTTTTGATGGGGGAAAATACTATTCGCGCTCCCATTCGTCGCTGATGGCTTCCAGCTGGCTCGTAACGCTGCGAACTTCGCGGTTGCTGCGTCCATTTCCGCTTTTGATGAGCTTTGTGAGCCGCGCCAGCGCGTTGAGCAGCTTGGTATACGGAGAAGCCTGTTCCGCTTCGGCGGGCTTTTCGCCTTTACGGATTTCGACCGGCTGCTTTTCGACGACGTATTCGTTGGCGACCAGGTCGTAGACCGAACCGCTGTACGGCGACGTCGCAGGGAGGCTGAATTCGTTTTTCAGCCGCTCGGTGAACAGGTCGCAAACGGCGCTTTCGCCATGGTTGACGAACACGCGGCGCGGCTTCGGCGAAAAATGCGTGGCCCACTTGATGAGCAGGTTGGCGTCGCCGTGCCCGCTGATGCCGGGGAGTTGCTTGATCTCGGCGTTGACGCGGATGGTCTCGCCGAAGAGCTTGACCTTCTGCGCGCCTTCGATCAGCGCGCGGCCCAGCGTGCCGTTGGCCTGGAACCCGACGAAAAGGATCGTGTTGTTCGCATTCCAGAGCCCGTGCTTGAGGTGGTGCTTGATGCGCCCGGCCGTACACATGCCGCTGGCGGAAAGGATGACCTTACTGCGATTATCGAAGTTGATCGCCTTGGAATCCTCGCTGGTTTCCGATATCACGAGCCCGTCGAACGCGAGCGGGTTGATTCCGGCGTCCACAAAGGACTTCGCTTCCTCGTCATAGCAGAACTCTTCGTTTTCGATGTAGACGCGCGTGGCCGCGTTTGCAAGCGGGCTGTCGACGAAGACGGGAAAGCCGTCGTGCCCGTGGACGAGGCCTTCGGTTTTGATGCGACGGATGAAGTACAGCATCTCCTGCGTGCGCCCGACGGCGAACGACGGGACGATGACGCTGCCGCCGCGGTCGAACGTGCGCTGGAGCACTTCGGCCAGCGCCTTTGCATAGTCCGGCGGCGCTTCGTGGACGCGGTCGCCATAGGTGGACTCGATCATGAAGTAGTCAGCCTCGTCGATCATGGAAGGATCGCGGATCAAAGGCTGGTTGACGTTTCCGAGGTCGCCGGAGAACACCATCTTGCGCGCTTCGCCGTCCTCCGTCATCCAGATTTCGATGGAGGACGAACCGAGCAGGTGGCCCGCGTCCGTAAATCTTACGTCGACGCCGTCGAAAAGCGTAAAGCGTTCGCTGTAACGGTGCGGAACGAACTGTTTGAGAACGCCTTCCGCATCCTTCATGGTATAGACCGGAACGAACGGGTCGTCGCCGCTGCGTTTGCCCTTGCGGTTGCGCCATTCCGCTTCAAATTCCTGAATATGCGCACTGTCGCGCAGCATGATGTCGCAGAGGTTGCATGTCGCCTTGGTCGCGTGGATTTCTCCGGTGAATCCGTTTTTATACAGCAGCGGCAGCAGGCCGGAGTGGTCGATGTGCGCGTGCGTCAAAAGGACCGCGTCGATTTCGGAAGGCGAAACCGGCAGATCGACATTCACATAAAAGTTCTTGCCCTGCTCCATTCCATAGTCGACTAAAATGCGTTTTCCGCAGGTTTCCAGATAACTGCAGCTTCCCGTTACTTCGTGGTCGGCGCCAATAAAGGTCAGTTTCATCTTGTTCTGTGTTCTCCGTTCTGTGGTTTCAGTTTTCATTTCAAAAAAGCGTGCGCGCTTGATCGAACCGGTCAATGCGGCGGGTCAGCCGACCGGGTACGCCTCGGCCGCAAGCAGGATGCCGTCGTGGATATATGTGTTTTCGTATTCCCCGGTGAAGTACTCCTGCCCGACTCCGAGCGCGAACACCGGAACGTCCAGTGCGCTGTGCGAGCCGGAACCGAAAATCAGCCCGGCGCGCTGCGCGACAAGGTTTTTGCAGGCACAGGTGATCGGCTCGTAAACGCCGTACTTCGCGCGGGATTCGCTGCTCGAAAGGTCTCCTTTCAGCGTGTGACGGTAGGCCGTTTTGAGATAGGCCGTTTCGTCGTCGGTCAGCGCGTCGAGTCCGAACGCCTCGGCAAACAGCGGCAGCGCCTCTTCAAAGGGCGTTTGAAGGGAAATGCATTCGGCAACGAGCGTATCGTCGCATTCGTCGCTGGAAATCGTCTGCTTCAGCAGCGCGGAGCGGTCGCCGTCCGTAAAGGAAATGCTGCCGGTCTCGTGATCGCCGGTCACAAGGATCAGCGTTTCATAGGGATGCGCTTCGTAAAAAGCGATTCCCGCCGCGACGGCCTGATCGAAGTCGAGCAACTCGGCAACGAACGAAGCCGCGTCGTTGTAATGGCAGAAATAATCGATGCGGCCGCCCTCGACCATCATGAAAAATCCGTTTTGCTGCGTCAGGCTGTCGATGGCGAGCGAGGTGCAGTTCGCCAGCCAGCCGGTGCGCTCGCCGCCGTCGATGGCGGGCAAAACGCCGTAATCGCCGAAGATCAAATCGGACGAAACGATCAGCCGCGCGTCGGTATCGGCCGCGGCGTCGTCCGGAGAATGTACGAGCGTATATCCGTTTTCCAGCGCAAGCTCGTCCGCGTCCGGCGTGTCATGGAACCCGCCGCCGGCAAAAAAGTCGAAACCGCTGGCAAAGAGGTCGTCCGCGATGAGCGCATAACTCCTGCGCGAGTCCACGTGCGCATAAAATCCGGCGGGCGTCGCGTGGTCGAGCGAAACGGTGGTCAGGATGCCGATCTTTCGGCCTTCGTCGCGAAAGACCTCCGCAAAATTCGTCAGCCGGGTTCCGTCCGCATCCAGCCCGAGATAGCCGCTTTCGGTCTTCTGCCCGCAGGAGATGGCCGTTGCTGCGGCGGCGGAATCCGTCACGTCCCCTTCGACGTCGTTTGTGTGCGCATAGCCGCACACCGGGAAATCGACGAATGAAAGAGGTTCGCGGCCGACGGCGGCAAGCGCGTCGCTTGCGGCTTGGATCTGCGGCGTGCTCATGCCGTCGCCGATGAACAAAAAGATATATTTCAGCTGCGGTTCGGGCTCCGGCGTCGCCGTCGGTTCAACGGTCGGCGACGGGGTCGGCGCAGAAATGACGATTGGCTCCGGCGAATCGGTGGAAACGACGGTTTCGTCCGCTTTTGGGGCGCAGCCGAAACAGACGGCGGCAAACAGCGCCAAAAGCAAAACGCAAGTTCGACTGAAGGGGTTTTTTCTCAACATACGTCATTTTAGCACGATTTCATGGCGCATACAACTGGACGCGGAAGCAATGCAATGGTAAGATATTGCCAATCGGACAGGCGATCCCGACAATGGAAAAGTTGATCGTCGGAAGGGCAAGAGCAGACAGTTATGGCACGAAACCGACCTGTAATCATCGTTTGCATCGCAATTTCCCTGGTTCTGTCGCTTTTTACAGGCGCATGCGTAACCATGGCGGCCGACCTGCCGACGCCGCCGCAGGAAGCGACGCCCGATCCAACGCCGGTGCAGACCGCCGCGATTACGCCGACGCAGGCGCCAACGCCGACGGAGGAACCGGAACCGACGCCGTTTTCCGTGGCATGGATGACGGACACCCAGGAATACGCCGCGAACCATAATGAAGTCTTCTGCGATATGACGCGGTGGGTTGCGGACACTGAAAAAGAGCGCAACACGCTCATGCTGATCCACACGGGCGATATTATACGCAGCATCGACTATCAGTACCAGATCGACAATATGAACGAGGCGTTTTCGCTCCTGCCGGACGACATGATGGTGGTGACCGTCGCGGGCAACCACGACCATGCGGCGTACGGAAACGACTTTACGCCGTATCTGTGGAATCGTCCGGATACGGACGTAAAGGAAGCCAACTCCCTGTACGACGGGTTCGTCTATTATATGACGTTTGAGGCGGCGGACGTGCGTTTTCTTGTGATTTCCGTTTCCTACGGGTTTGAAATCGAATCGCAGGACTGGGTCAACGCGGTCTGCGCGCAGTACAGCGACCATTATGCGATCCTGTGCCTGCACAGCTATCTGGCCAAGACCGGATATTCGTCCGTCGGGAAACGCCTTTTCAGCGGCGTTGTCGAGCAGTCGCCCAATATCCGGCTCGTGCTTTGCGGGCATATCCACGGGGTCGCCTATTTGCCGGAGGCGATCGACGACGACGGGGACGGCGCGCCGGACCGCACGGTCAGCCAGATGCTGTTCAACATGCAGGAGGAGTCGAAAGACGGGACCGGCTTTATGCGGATGCTGCGGTTTGATACGCAGGCCGACACGATTGGCGTATACACCTATTCGCCCTATTTGGATAAGGAAGGTTTCGACGGCAAGCTGAACGACGGCTTTGGCGCCGAGCATACCATAACCGACGCGGGGCTTGCGGATTTCCGCATGCATCCCGGCTGATAAACGGCCTGAGACAGGCCGAAACTTAAAATGTTTGTGGGGGACGACATAATATGAGTTCATCAAACCGACCGGGTGGCAGAACAAAACGTACCGTAAGCGGCGGCGGCAATGCCAGCCGCCGCGGAAGCGGACTTGGCACGGGGAGCGTCGGCGGAGGGCCGCGGGGCGGTTCGTCTTCCGGCGGCTCGTCCGGGGGAACGCGCGGCTCGTCCGGCGGCGGCCTTCTGGCGGTCCTGCTCGCGCTGCTCATCGGCAGTGCTGGCAGCAACGGTTCGAACAAGCGCGGATGCCTTGGGCGGATTCTGATCCTTGCGCTGATCGTCGTCGGCGTGGTGCTGCTGCTCAACTACTGTTCCGGCACGTCGGTCGGCGATCTGGTCGGCGACCTGACCGGGTATTCCACAAGCGACTCCGGCCTGTCGGGCACGGACGATACGGATACGTCCGCCACGGAAAGTTCGACGCTGGAATCCCTGCTGGGTTCCTATAGCGCGAGCAGCGGCCAGATCAGCGCGGTTTCAGGCACAGACGCGGTGTATGCCGCGCACGAGCCGGACCGGACGGTGGATTCCGCCGCGCGCGGAAAATACGTGAATACGGACGACGCGGAAACCGTGACCGTTATGATCTATATCTGCGGCGCGGACCTTGAGTCCGGAAGTGGCATGGCCACGGCGGACCTCGAAGAGATGGCGAGCGCGTCGCTGAGCGACAGCGTCCGTGTGATCGTCGAGACCGGCGGTTCGTCCTACTGGCAGAACAGCGTCGTCAAGAGCGGCACGAACCAGCGCTTCCGTGTGAAGCAGGGCGGGCTGCAGACGCTCGACGACGACGTCGGGAAACGTTCGATGGTGGAGCCGGACACGCTGTCCGATTTCATTCAATACTGCAAGTCGAATTTTCCGGCGGACCGCTACATGCTCATCCTTTGGGACCACGGCGGCGGCTCGCTGACGGGATACGGGTATGACGAACTGTACCCGAACGGTTCGATGAGTCTGGACGAGATCGACGAGGCGCTGAAAGACGGCGGCTGCACGTTCGACTTTATCGGTTTCGACGCTTGCCTCATGGCGACCATGGAGACCGCACTGGTAACCGAGCAGTATGCGGACTACCTCGTCGCGTCCGAGGCGACGGAACCGGGCACCGGCTGGTACTATACCAACTGGCTTTCCGAATTGTCCGCCGACCCGTCCTTGTCCACGCTTGACGTCGGCAAGACGATCATCGACGATTTTGTGAAGTACAGCGGGTCGTCGAGCCAGACGACGCTTTCGCTGATCGACCTGGCCGAACTGTCCGGCACGGTGCCGGCGGCGTTTGCCTCGTTTGCAACGTCGACGAGCGAGCTGATCGAAAGCGACGCGTATTCCGAGGTGGCGAGTGCGCGAAGCAGCGCGCGCGACTTTTCGACGAGCACGAAGATCAACCAGATCGATCTGATCCACTTTGCCGAGAACCTCGGCACGAGCGAATCGGACGCGCTGGCCGAAGCGCTGCGGAGCTGCGTGAAATACAACCGGAACTCCACGAGCATTTCGCATGCAAACGGCGTTTCGATCTATTTCCCGTATCAGTCGATGAGTAAGGTCAGCACGGCAATCAAGACCTACGACGCGATCGGGATGGACGAAAGCTACTCGAAGTGCATCCGGAGCTTCGCGTCCGTCGCCGCGGGCGGGCAGGTGACGAGCGGTTCGAGCCAGAGCGCGCTTGGAACGCTCCTTGGCGATAACAGCGGCAGCTTGCTCGGTACGCTGCTTGGCGGTACTGCGTCGAGCGAGGATACCGCAAGCGGTACGACGGAGACGGTGACGGAACTGCTCGATTTGTTTTTGAGCAACCGCAGCGTCGTTACCGGGGATAAGGATTCAAGCTGGGTGGACGAATCGCTCGTGCGCGGATTTGCGGACGTTTACCAGTCGACAAACGCAGGATTCTCCAACCTGATGATCACCTACAAGGGCGATACGCCGACGCTTGTCATGAGCGAGCAGCAGTGGAGCGCGGTGGTCACGCTGGAGCAAAACGTGTATGTCGACGACGGGGAAGGGTACATCGACCTCGGGTTGGATAACGTTGCCGAGTATGACGAGGACAACGACCTTGTCATGGACTACGACGGCACGTGGCTGTCGCTCAACGGACAGACCGTTGCGTATTACCTTGTGAGCGTGGACCAGGTCGACGCGGCGTACACCATCGTCGGGCGCGTCCCCGCGATGCTCAACGGCGAGCGTGTGAACGTCATCCTCGTGTTTACGAGCGACGATCCATACGGTTATGTCGCGGGCGCGCAGGCCGATTACGAGGCGGCGACCGACGCGATTATGAAAGGCCTCGTCGAAATCAAGGCGGGCGATACGATCGACTTTTTGTGCGATTATTACAATTACGACGGCACGTATTCGGACACCTATTATCTCGGCGAACAGATGACGGCCACCGGGGACTGGGTGATCGGCAATGCGCCGCTTGGCGACGGGGTCGACTGGCAGATGTGTTATCGCATCACCGACCTGTACGGCGGGCAGTACTGGACGCCGGTTGTAAGCAATTACTGATTGAAGACAACGAAAGCGCCGCCATTTGGCGGCGCTGAGCCCGTCAAAAAACCTGTTTTTTGACGGGCCAACCGCGTTTTGCCTTTCACCCTTCGGGTTCACGGGCAGCAAAACGCACAAGGAAACCGCCCGAAACGGGCGATCCGTTGCAGCGGATGAACCGCCGCAGCCGGATAAGGGTTGCGACCCTTAACAATCCCTTGGACTTTTTTGACAGGCTAAGCGCCGCCATTTGGCGGCGCTTTGAAACGGCGTTTGTGTTATAATGATTTCGTTTCAGCTTCGAAACGCGCCCAGACGGAGGGCATCTTTTTGCGGACGAACACGGAAAACGCGTCCGCACGATTCCCGCCGCCGGCTTCGCGGAGGTCTTCGAGCACCTTGCCGTACCAGCACGACTGCACTTCCGGCGTAAGCGAATCGTAACGCTGGACGATCAGCTTACCCTCGCGTTCGCGCGAAAGGAACCATTCGAACAGGTCCTCGATTTCTTCCGCTTGCGCCACCGGGACGGCCGCCGCCGAGAGGCGCGCGTTTGGGTTGGAGGGAAAACGCAGGAGCGTTTCCTCGGGAAGGTCGCAGGTGTAGAGGTAACCGCGTTTGCCGGCGTATGCCTCTTCGAACGCGCCGGGATACAGCTCCGTGTAGACGATCTTTCCGCCGGGGTCGTACCCGTAAGGATACCAGTAATACGGGCGTTCGACTATATTGACGGCGTGAAAACATGCGGCTGTTTCATTTGTGGAAAAATAAACGTACGGCTTGCCGTGATCGGCGATAAACGGTTGCAGCGTCTGCAGGTTGCCGATGGAAGAACCATGGTACAAAAGCATCCGATCTGTCCTCCCTGATGAAATGAAAAGTACGATTCCAATAGGCTGTAAAAACACCGAACAGAAAAATCCCCAACACTATTATTTTACCACGCATCGCTCGGATGATGAAGCGAATTGCATGTTTTCACGCAAAAAGTCCGCGATTTTGCCGCATTTGGCGCGTTTACCGGCAGTTTTTTGCAGCCTGTGCACAGCGCGGACGCAACGCGCCGGCTGCGGACGAGCAAGGGCGGCAAAAAACGTAAAGTTGCTACGAAAAATTCAAATTTTGACTGCTGTAACCAGATTGGTATATGCTATAATAACAACGATAGGCAGGAGAAGATTTTTATGAAGACAAAAGTACGAAAATTGGACGGCCTGCCGATTGAGGAACCGGTTTTGGATGACGAAGGGCGGCGCAAACAGCGCGAGCTGTCCGATCTCGCCGTCAAGGCGTACGAAGAGTCCGGTAAATTGACCGGCGGCACATTAAACGAAAAAGTTATTGCGTATGAAACCGACATTGCCGACCACGTGATCGACGAATAGGCGTTCGCAACGGACGCGGGTTTATGCGTTTGCTTTGCATATACCGTTTTCAGGCTGGAGCATACGGCGCGACAACAGCGAAAGGAGATCCGAAAGTTTGTCATACAACACCATTACAAGAGCGCTTGCAAGCGGCTTTTCGCAGATCTCCGTTCTTGATTTACTGGATATCGTTATCATCGCAATCCTGATTTACAAACTCATCGTGTGGACGAAGGAAACCCGTGCATACGAGGTGCTGAAGGGGATCGGGTTGCTGTTTTTGTGCTCCATCGTCAGCCAACTGCTCTCGCTGACGACGCTGAGCTGGCTGCTGGACTCCATTTTAACGTCCGGCTCGATCATCATCGTGATCTTCATCCTCTTCCAGCCGGAGATCCGCCGCGTTCTGGAGAAACTGGGCCGCAGCGGCAAGCGGCTCGGCAAGGGCTGGTTCGACGCGTCTACGATGAAAAGCAACGCGCTGGTGCACGACATGCACGTGACCATCCTTTCGCTGTCCCACAGGCGCGTGGGCGCGCTGATCGTGTTTGAACAAAAGACCGGCCTCGGCGACATCATTGCAACCGGGACGCGCATCGACGGCATTCTTTCCGGCGCTTTGGTCGAAAATATTTTTGAGCCGAATACGCCGCTGCACGACGGCGCCGTGATCGTGCGCGGGGCGACGCTGATTGCCGCGGGATGCTTTCTTCCGCTGTCGGACGACCTTTCCGTTTCCCGCGAGCTTGGCACCCGGCACCGCGCGGCGCTCGGCGTTTCTTCGGTTTCGGACAGCGTAACGATTATCGTCTCGGAGGAAACGGGCGCGATTTCGATTGCGCGGGATGGCAAGCTCGTACGCTATATCGACTCCAAGGCGCTGCATAACACGCTGGAAAGCCTGTTTTTACAACCCGGCGCGTCAAGCGCGTTCAGCTGGATAAAACGCAAACCGACGGAGGGATCGCATGAAAATTCCTAAATTCAACAAGGCCGCGATCCTTGCGGGACTGAAAAGCTTTTTTACCAAGAATCTTGCGCTGAAAATCATTGCGCTGGTCTTTGCCGTGCTCCTCTGGGGATATGTGCTGACCGACCAGAAACCGGTACGCACGAAAATTGTGCCCGAGGTTACGACGAGCTTCGACGGCGAGGCCGAACTGATTGCGCAGGGCTTCTGCGTGCGCGGCAACAGGGAAGAGATACTGCAGGACGTTTCCGTTACCGTAAGCGCGCAGATCACGAACTACGCGTATATCAGCGCGCGGTCCATCAGTGCGACGATCAGCCTGAAAAACATCAGCGAAGCCCGGGAATATGAAATCCCGATCCAGGCGACGGTCAGCTCGTCCCTCGGCGTGGTGCAGTCCGTATCGCCTTCCACGGTGACGGTCGAAATCGACACGCTGGTAACAAAGACCATTCCGGTCACGACGTCGTTCACCGGCGAGCTCCCGGATGGTTACTGGGCGGATATGGACGCGATCACCGCTACGTCCCGGCTGGACATCACCGGCCCGAAGACGGATATTTCCACGATTACGCACGCGGAGTGCGTGGTCGATCTGACGGACAAGACGTCGACGATCTACAGCACGTTCGACGTTACGTTCTACGATAAGGACAATCAGGTCGTGTCGTCCGACATCATCGTCGGCACGCTGCCGTCTTCGACGGTACGATTGCCGATCTATTCGCTGAAAAACGTGTCGGTCGACGTGACCGGCTCGCTGGTCGGCACTGATAACCTCGCCGCGAACCATGAGATCGTCAGCGCCGTCGCGACCCCGTCGACCGTGCGGCTGGTCGGCGACAAGTCGGCACTTGACGAAATCGACAGCATTCAGCTTACGCCGATTGCGGTCAACGGCATGAACACCACGACCACGGTGGAAAGCGATTTGATCATTCCGGACGGCGTTCGGCTTTTGGACGACGAGACGGTTTCCGTGCTCATCGAAGTCCGCGAAATCGAAACCAGCCAGACGTTTGAACAGCTTGAAATCAAGGTGGTCGGACAACCCGCCAAATCGGAGGTTTCCCTCGACGTCACAACGGTCGATCTGACCGTCGAAGGGCGTTACAGCCTTGTGAGCGTGCTCATGCGCAGCGACATTACCGTTCAGGTGGACGTGACGGGACTTACGCCGGGCGTTTACAAGCTCCCGCTTTACGCACAGGTGCGAGACGAGGAGACGACGGTGGAACTGACGACCACGCTGTCGGTCGACGAGGTTACGGTCACGATCGATCAGCCTTAGCAGGCGGTAAAACGGAACGAGACAAAAAGGCGGAGCGAAACAGGCTCCGCCGTTATTTTGAACGGGGAGAATGACGGAAAATGCGTCTTGTGATACAAAACGTGGTGCAATCGCCGGATGAGGACGACGGAGAGCTGAGCAGGCTCGTGGCGGCGCAGTGCGGCATCGACCGTTCGGCGGTGCACGGCGTCCGGATTTTGCGGCGGTCGCTGGACGCAAGAAGGAAACAGCAGGTGCATTTCCTGCTTCATGTCGTGGCCGACGTTGAAGATTCGGCGGCAAAACGCCTCCTGAATAAGGGCGACAGGCGAATTGAAGCATTCGAAGACAAACGACCCGAGCCCTTGAAGCCGGGAACGCTGCCGCAGACCGGGCGCGTCGTCGTAGCCGGGCTCGGCCCGGCCGGGCTGTTTGCGGCGCACTTGCTGGCGCAGTACGGTTATCGCCCGCTTGTTGTCGAACGGGGCGAACCGGTCGAACGCCGGACGGAAAAGGTCGCGCGTTACTGGCTGAACGGCGAGCTGGACGAAACGTCCAACGTGATGTTCGGCGAAGGCGGCGCAGGAACGTTTTCCGACGGAAAACTGACGTCTCGCGGCAAGGATGCGCGTACGGGCGCCGTGCTGGATACGTTCGTGCGGTTCGGGGCGCCGGACGAGATTGCCGTTGCGGCAAAGCCGCATATCGGTACGGACCGGCTGCGTGGCGTCGTCTCCGCGATGCGGCGGGAGATCGAGGCGATCGGCGGCGAAGTCCGCTTTCAAACGCGCCTGACCGGGCTTGAACTGAAAGGCGGCCGCGTTGCCTCCGCGGAGCTGGCGTGCGGAGACCGAACGGAGCGCGTTCCGTGCGCCGCGCTGGTGCTTGCGATCGGGCAGGGCGCGCGGGATACGTACCGGATGCTGCTTGACGCGGGCCTGGCCATGGCGAAGAAACCGTTTGCCGTCGGCGTTCGAATCGAGCATCCGCAGCGCATGATCGACGAAGCGCAGTATGGCGCGTTTGCCGGGCATCCGCGGCTTGGCGCGGCGGAATACCGCCTTACGGCAAGGAGCGGTACGCGCGGGGTCTATACGTTCTGTATGTGCCCGGGCGGCAAGGTGATTGCAAGCGCGTCGGCAAAGGACGAGGTCGTCGTCAACGGTATGAGCGATTATGCGCGCAACGGCGAAAACGCCAACGCCGCGATCGTTGTGCAGGTGCGCGACGACGACCTGCCGGACGAGCCGTTTGCCGGATTGCGTTTCCAAAAGCAGATGGAGCAGGCGGCGTTTCGCGCGGGCGGTTGCTGTGCGGCCGCGCCCGCGTCGAGTGTTGGGGCGTTTTTGAAAAAGCAAACGCCCGGCGAATTTGGCGGCGTAAAGCCGTCTTATCTGCCCGGCGTGGCGAAGGCAAACCTGTGGGACGTGCTTCCGCCGTTTGTTGCACAGGGCGTTTACGACGGTATTGCCGCGTTCGGGCGGCAGTTGAGAGGCTTCGACTATGGCGACGCGGTGCTGACCGGCGTGGAAACGCGCACCAGCGCGCCGCTTCGAATCCTGCGTGGCGAGTCGATGGAAAGCGTTTCCTGCCGGGACGTATACCCCGTCGGCGAAGGCGCCGGGTATGCGGGCGGCATCGTATCCGCAGCAATCGACGGGCTGAAGGCGGCGGAAAAAATCATTGAACGGTATGCTCCGCCGGGCGCAGAGGTTTAGGTAAAACAAAACCCGCCAAAACCGAATCGGCGGGTTTTGTTATAGCGGCACCGCTTGCGATGCGAGGCGATTATTGCTCCGTTTTTTTGCGCACCAGCGCGCGGAGCTTTTTTGTGCCGCCTTTACCGGAGCCGGACGAACCGCTGGGTTTTTCCGGTTCGGGATCGTTTTTATAGAGGTGGATAACGCCGTCCTTATTCAGGCTGTGGACCAACGCAAGCGTGATCGGAAGGCCGAGCAGCCCGATACCGCCGAAAATGAACGTGCCGAGTACCATGGAGAGCAGCGTAACGATGGGATGCAGGCCGACGCGGTCCCCGACGATCTTCGGCTCCATGACGTTCCGCACGACGATCACGACGACATACAGGATGCCGAGGCCGATCGCACGCGCGTAATTGCCGGAGATGAGCGCTATAATGGTCCAGGGAAGCAGCACCATGCCGCTGCCGACGACGGGAAGGATATCGAACACGGCAATCAGCGCCCCGATTGCAAAGGCGTTGTTGACGCCGATGATGGTCAGCCCGATCGAAATTTCCGCGAACGTGATGAACATGATCAGCGCGTAGGAACGCGTATACCGGCCGAGCGTGCGGCTGAGATGAACGTGGATATTATGCAGAAGGTCGCGGTTTTTATCGGACAACTGCCGGACGATGAACGCCTTGATCTGCGGGAAATCGATGGAAAGGAACAGCGTTGCGATCACCGTGATGATCATCTTGAGCAGAAAACCGGGTGTTTTAAGCGTGACGTTGGTAACGCCCGTGACAACGCGTTTCGATACGTTGACCACCGTCTCGCCGAGCGAGGTGGTCATATTGCCGGCCAGCGCGTTGTAAGCGGAGGCAACTTCGGGGTCAAGCTTTGCGGTAAACGTCTCCAATGAGGCAAGGGTATCCTGCACCCAGGGTGCGATCGAATCCGTGTAAAGCGACGGCAGCCGTATGAAAAACGTCTTGGCGGCGGAAAAAATCTGAACGCCAAGAATGATGAGCAGAAAGCTGATCAGGGCGTAAAACAGCAAAACGACGAATATTCCGGCGAAACCTTTGTGCAGATGCACCTTTTCACGCAGGAACTGAACGAGCGGCTTGAGCAGAAGAGAGACGACCAGCGCAATTAAAAACGGCATCAAAACACCGAGCGCATATCGCGTGATAAGGATCGTGATGCCGAGAATGATTGCAAAATAAAGAAAATTGACGATAAACTGCTTGCGTTTTTCCAGCTGCATTGACATACCCCCGCTAAAAAATAATGTATCATGCCGCACAATGGTTGTAAAGGAAACTTATTTTGATTATAATATGGCGCATGGGATCACATTTGAAACTTGCGCAACTCGAAAAGCTGCTCGACGTAAACGATGGCACGGTCGCCACGCTTGCAAACGCAAGCGCGTTCCTTTACGATTGCCTGGAGGACGTCAACTGGGCTGGCTTTTACCTGTTGGACGGCGACGCGCTTGTGCTCGGGCCGTTTCAGGGCAAGCCCGCCTGCACGCGGATTCCGGTTGGGGCAGGTGTGTGCGGGACGGCGTTTGCGCGCGGGGAGACGTTGTGCGTCGGCGACGTGCACTGCTTTGAGGGGCACATAGCCTGCGATGCGGCGTCCGACAGTGAAATCGTCGTTGTGCTGCGGGATTCGCTTGGGAGAGCGTTCGGCGTGCTGGACGTCGACAGTCCGAAGCGGGAGCGATTCAGCGCGCAGGACCAGGAATTTCTGGAGCGCGCCGCTGAAATCGTTTCGCGCGCGGTTTCCAATATAGTACCGGAAAGAGACACGATTCAATGACATTTACCGAACTGTTGCTTACGGCGGTTGCGCTCTCCATGGACGCCTTTGCTGTTTCGACCTGCAAGGGACTGAACATGCGCAAGATCAACTGGAAAAACGCTGTGACGATAGGACTGTTTTTCGGCGGCTTTCAGGCGGCGATGCCGCTGATCGGCTGGCTGCTTGGGAAACAGTTTGAAAGCCTGATCACCAGCGTGGATCACTGGATCGTGTTCGGACTGCTGGCGTTTATCGGCGGGAAAATGGTGTACGACGCGCTGAAAGGCGGGGAAGAGGACGCCTGCCCGGTGGAGGAGGCGCTGGATTACAAGCAGCTTGTGGTGCTTTCCTTTGCAACCAGTATCGACGCCCTTGCAGTCGGCATATCCTTTGCTTTCTTGAAGGTCGACGTACTCCCGTCGGTCGGGCTGATCGGGATTACGACGTTTGTCCTCTCGATTCTCGGCGTTGTGATCGGGCAGCGTTTCGGCGCGAAATATCAGAATAAAGCGACGTTGCTCGGCGGCGTCGTCCTGATTTTGATCGGACTGAAAATCCTGCTTGAGCATCTCGACGTGATTGCCTGATTTTCATAAACATAGTTCGGACAAAGCGCGGCGCAGACTATGCGCCGTGCCTTTTTTGCGTATGAAACTTGAAAATACGGTTGACAAGCGAAAGAGAATGTTGTATAAAGAACGAGAAAAAAGAAAAGTGTGAAAAGTAATACGAATCATACGAAAAGGGGAAACATGAAACCACCAAAGGGCAAACACATATTCGGGACCGTAAAGGTCGGCGAAAAGGGACAGATCGTTATTCCGAAGGACGCGCGAAAGATGTTCGGCATACAACCGGGGGACAGCCTCGTCGTCCTTGGCGACGAGGGCAACGGGATTGCGATCATGAAAAGCGACTTGTTTATGGCGCAGGTTTCGGACGCGATCTTTCGGCAAAAAGGTGCATCGAAGAGCGATGCGCCGGAGAATGAGGAATTCTATAACGATGTCCTGACGGCCGTGCAGCGTGAGGCCACACAAGAAGACGAGTAAGAGGATCATATGAAAAACGCAATTGAAGCGCTGAAACTAACGAAACGATTTGGAACCAAGGTTGCCGTCAGGGACCTTGCGCTTACGGTTGCCGAGGGCGAGCTCTTTGCACTGCTTGGCGTCAACGGGGCGGGAAAGACGACGACGATCAAAATGCTCTCCGGGTTGTCGCTGCCGACAAGCGGGGACGCGCTGCTGCTGGGCGACAGCATCGTGAAGGAACCGCAGAAGGTCAAGGCGAACAACGGCGTTTCTCCACAGGAGACGGCGGTCGCCAGGAACCTGAGCGTTTTGGAAAACCTCGAACTGATGGCGCGCATCTACGGCGCAAACAAGGCAGACGCGCGCGCAAACGCACAGACGATGATAGAGAGGCTTTCGCTGGAAAGCGTGACAAACAGCAAGGCAAAGACGCTCTCCGGCGGCATGCAGCGACGGCTGAGCATCGGCATGGCGCTGATCAGCGAACCGAAAATCCTGTTTCTGGACGAACCGACGCTCGGTCTGGACGTTCTTGCGCGTCGGGAGCTCTGGGGTGTTGTAAAAAAGCTCAAGGGCAAGGTAACGATCCTTTTGACGACGCATTATCTGGAAGAGGTGGAAGCGCTGTCCGACCGGGCCGGCGTTATGAACAACGGCGTTCTTGTCGCCGTGGGAACGGTCGAAGAGCTGATGGAACAGACAGGCGCGGGCACCTTTGAGGACGCGTTTGTAGCGCTTGCGACACGACAGGAGGCGATCGCATGAACAGGACGTACGCTTTTTCGCAGAGGAACGTAAAGGAGCTTTTGCGCGACCCGCTGAATCTGGCGTTCGGTCTGGGCTTCCCGATCGTCCTGCTGCTGTTGCTGACCGCGATTCAGGCCAACATTCCGGTGGCATTGTTCGAGCTGGATTATCTGACGCCCGGAATCGCTGTTTTCGGTCTTTCGTTTTTGTCGCTGTTTTCGGCCACGCTCATCAGCAAGGACCGGATGACGTCGTTCCTTATGCGGCTGTTTGCGTCGCCGCTGGGCGCACAGGACTTCATCCTCGGCTATACGCTGCCGCTGATCCCGATGGCGCTTGGCCAGACGGTCCTGTGCTATGCGTGCGCGGCCGCGCTCGGCATGCAGATGACGCTGAACGTGCTGCTGGCGGTCTTGGTGTCGCTGCCTGCGGCGTTGCTGTTTATCGGCATTGGGCTGCTGTGCGGCAGCGTGTTCAATGACAAGCAGGTCGGCGGCATCTGCGGCGCCCTGCTGACAAACCTGAGCGCATGGCTCAGCGGCACATGGTTCGATCTCGACCTCGTGGGCGGCGCGTTTAAAAAAATTGCTTACATGCTGCCGTTTGCGCATGCGGTCGACGCGGGCCGCGCCGCGGTTGCCGGAGACTACGCAAAGATCATGCCGCATTTATGGGTGGTAATCGGCTATGCCGCCGCCGTGCTGATCGTTGCCGTTGTCGTATTCCGCAGAAAAATGCACCGCGATAACGTTTGACTTAGTTACGAGCAGGGCCACCCGTATTGCGGGTGGCCTGAGGCCGTCAAAAAACTTGTTTTTTGACGGGCCAACCGCGTTTTGCCTTTCACCCTTCGGGTTCACGGGCGGCAAAACGCACAAGGAAACCGCCCGAAACGGGCGATCCGTTGCGGCGGTTAAACCGCCGCAGCCGGAAGATACGGGTTAAGGGTTGCGACCCTTAACAATCCCCTGGACTTTTTCGACAGGCTGGGGCCACCCGTATTGCGGGTGGCCCTGCTTGTAATTTGCAATCGACCGTCCGCATCGCAAAAACGTGTATTCGTCAGTCCGCGTTTTTGCAGTAAACGGCGATTGCGTCGCTCATAAGCTTTGCGGTTCCTGCGCCGAACGCGTCGATATTGTTTTTGAAGCGTTCGTCGGCAACGTACATCCGGCCGAGTCCTGCAAGGATTTCGTTCGTGCAGGGATAGTAGTGCTCGGTGATGAACGCCTGCCAGCGCTGCACGCGTTCCTGTACGCGTGCGTCCGAAGGGCTGGTCCCGACCAGCGCGGCGAACGAGCGAAAGATTTCGCCGGATTCTTCTTGTATTTCGTCCCGCTCGGTTTCCGTCCGGTCCGCTTCGCGGCGGGCGCTTTCCCGATAGGCCTCGCTTCCGCCCCAGCGCGCCTTTGCTTCCGCGGCGTACTGCTCGCGCAGTTCGTCGATTTTCGACGTACCGAATGGCTTGAATTCCATTTTTTGTTCTCCTTTCAATGCATTGGACACGAGCCCGATGAGACCATCCAGCCGGTCGCGCTTCTGCACGAGCAGCGCCCGGTGTTCCTGCAGCGCGCGCACCCTGTCGAAGTCCGGCGAAGACAGTATCGCGCCGATATCGCGCAGCGGGAATCCCAGTTCACGATAAAAAAGGATTTGCCAAAGGCGCTCGACGGCCCCATCGTCGTAATAACGATATCCGGATTCGGCGACCTCGCTCGGGCGCAGAAGCCCGATTTGGTCGTAATAGTGCAGCGCGCGGACGGATACGCCCGAAAGCTTGCTCAACGCTCCGATGGAATGTTTCATCAGCCCTTACCTCCGCAACTTATGGTAAACCATAACGTAACGTCAGAGTCAAGCGTTTTTATTTTTGAATGAAAATTTCCGACAGGCATTTTCCGGCAGGGCGATTTGTGGTATGATCGAACACATGAAGCAGAGAGAATTACTGGATTTTTTATCGGCGCTGGAATGCCTGAAAACGAACGGCAGGCACAGCGTCACCTGCGGCGGCGTGACGGAGACGGTCGCGGCGCATTCCTGGCGGCTTGCCGTTATGGCGCTGCTGGTGTTGCCGGAGTTTCCCGATATAGACGGCGACAAGGTGATAAAAATGTGCCTGATACACGATTTCGGCGAAGCGATCACGGGCGACATTCCTTCCTTCTTAAAAACGGAGGAGAACGAATCGACGGAGGTCGATGCCGTCGGCGCGCTGGTCGATACGCTCCCCGAGCCGCAGCGTGGAACGCTGCACGCGTTGTTTGGCGAGATGGACGCCATGCAAACGAAAGAAGCGCGGCTGTATAAGGCGCTCGACAAGATGGAAGCCGTCATTCAGCATAACGAGAGCGACATTTCGACATGGATTCCGCTCGAATACGAACTGAACCTCACCTATGCGGTGGACAACGCGGAAGAGTTTCCATACCTGCGGGAACTGCGCGCGCTGATGATTGAGGACACAAAGCGAAAAATAGAGAAGGCGGAGGAGGACGAACGGAATGAGTGACTATTTCGAACTGATCAACAAACGCGAAAGCTGCCGCGATTACGATACGCGCCCGGTTGAAAAAGACAAGCTGGAGCGCTGCGTGGAGGCTGCGCGGCTGGCGCCGTCGGCCTGCAACAGCCAGCCGTGGAAATATCTTGTGGTGACGAACCCGGAGATGGTGAAGGAACTGCGCCCGATGATGCAGGACCTCGGCATGAACAAGTTTGTCGATTCCTGCCCGGCGTTTGCAGTCGTGCTCGAAGAACCGACGCGTCTGAAGGTTTCGGTATCCCAGCGGTTCAAGGACCAGGACTTTGCGCCGATCGATCTGGCGTTCTCCGCCTCGCAGTTCTGCTATGCGGCGACCGAGCAGGGGCTTTCCACCTGCATCATCGGCTGGCACAACGAGTCGAAAATAAAGGAAATGTTCAGCCTGAAGAAAAACGAACGCGTCCGCCTGATCCTGGCGGTCGGTTATGCAAAGAGCGACAAGCTCCGTGAGAAAAAACGCAAGCCGATCGAAGAGATTTCGACGTTTTACGAATAGGCTGCGATAAACAAGTTTTTACGGTCAGAGAAGGGCGCGCTCGGCGCCCTTCTCTGCATTTCAACCGACTCCTTTTAGCGTTATAACGACGAGTTCCGCAGGGTTGCAGATACGCGGGATGAGATACGGTTTTTTCGAAAGTCCCCGGCTGACGATAAGCGTTTGATCGCCGAAGTCGTATATTCCGCCGCCGTACTTGGGGAAGACGCCCTGCCCGGGCGCATACAACCCGTTCAGGATGCCGGGAATGCGAATTTGCCCGCCGTGCGTGTGCCCGGAAAGCGTGAGGTCGAAGCCGTATTGCAGATAGGATTCGATATCGTTGGGCACATGGATAGCCATGATGGAATAGACGTCGTCGCTGCGGGCGGCCGCCGCATCGGCAATCTGCCGGAGCTGTTCGTCCTTTCCGTCCCAGCCGTCGTCGATTCCAAACAGCTCGACGGTGGTGCCGCCGGACGAAATCAAAACGGAGTCGCCGGCGAGGATGGGGATGCCGGCCTGCTGAATGTCCGCCGTTACCGTGGCAATGTCGTTTGTCTTGTATTCGTGATTGCCGAGGATGAAATAGCACGTGTAGGAGTCTGCGAGCGCGTCGAGCAGCGTGATCGTGTTTGCGTTTCTGCCGCACATATCGAACAGGTCGCCGTCGAGAACGACGGCATGCGGATCTATGTCGGCCAGTGCGTCGAGCAGATCGCTCTGGTCCCGGCCCCAGAGAGAGGAGTGCAGGTCCGAAATGAGTGCGATGCGGATTTCGTCCTGGATGCGCGAATCCTCAATTTCGTACTGCTGAATGATAAAATCCCGTTTTCCGAACCAGTCGATCATAAGATAAACTCCAAATAAAAAAATCAGAACGCGAAGGAGACGGTGTTTTCCGCGTGTTTTTGTTTTTTTTGTTTGCGGGGGAATCCCGTCCGCCGCTGCGGACGGCGGCCTGGTTTCACTCTTTCTCATAATAAAAAAGTATAACAAACTAAGACGCGCGGGAATAGCGGATTTACACGAAAGCTACGAAAACGTCATATTGCCTTGCGGATTATGAACTGCGCAGGCCGTCAAAAAACAAGTTTTTTGACGGCCTCACGCAGCAGAGCCGCCGGTTAACCG
>CAYUUB010000007.1:0-25304 GCA_964447725.1 uncultured Oscillospiraceae bacterium | reverse complement strand
TCCGCAACGCCGTTTTTCATGAGGTTGATCGGAATCATGGCGAACTGCAGCGTCGCGCCGCCCTGAATAAAGAGCACCTTGTAGTTGTCCGGTATGCCCATCAGCTCGCGAAGGTCCGCCTCCGCTTCGTCGATGATGGTCTGGAATACCTTGGAACGGTGCGACATCTCCATCACGCACATGCCGCTGCCTTTGTAGTTCATCATCTCCGCGGCGACTTCTTCCAGCACTTCGACGGGCATTGTCGCCGGACCAGCTGAAAAATTGTAAATCCGTTCGTACTTCATACAACACGCTCCTAATAGATTTTTTCATTATAATTATTTTTTTTTGACCACTAGCGACTACATTATAACCTTCAATGGGCCGCAATTCAACCTTGAATCCGGTAAAAATGCCGCATTTTGAAAAAATATTTTTAGTATGGCAAACTTTAATTATGGAACATGCAAAAGCCTGCGTCCGTAAAATAGACGCAGGCCGATGTGTGTCGACAATGTGGGAAATCACCGTTCTTCTCGGAAATATGCATTGCCGAGGCTGGCCGGAGGTTGGTTTTCGCGCTTTCTTCTGAGCGCAACCATAATCAGAACGAAAACGGTGACGAGATACGGAAGCATCTTGAATATCTCCTGCGAGCTCCTCGTAAGTCCGGGGATGTAGAAGAACAGCCAGTACAGCGCACCGAACAGATACGCGCCCCAGATGGTCCGCTTCGGCTTCCATGTTGCGAAAATGACCAGCGCGACAGCGAGCCAGCCAAGCGCTTCGATCGTGCCGTCGTTCGCCCAGGTCCCTTTCGTGTAGTCCATCACGTAGTACAGGCCGCCCAGTCCGGAAATGCCCGCTCCGAGGCAGGTGGCCAGGTACTTGTATCTCGCAACGGAAATGCCCGCCGCGTCCGCCGTGGCCGGATTTTCGCCTACGGCGCGGAGGTTCAGTCCGACGCTTGTTTTGTTGATGAACCATCCCATGAAGATCGCGAGGATAATGGAAAGGTACACCATAAACCCATAGCTCAGGAACAGCTTGTCGACGATGCCCCACCCGTCCGTTAAATGCTGCGTCGCACGGAATGCGGCGCTCGTCGTGGAAACGGAAATCTGCCCGACGCCGCCGGCAAGTTTCATCAGCGAGCCGCCGAAGAAATTGGCGACGCCGCCCGAAAAAATCGTGAGCGTAAGGCCGGTGACGTTTTGATTCGTGCGCAGCGTAATCGTCAGGAAGCTGAAGATCAACCCGCCGAGCATGGCCACGGCAAACGCGCAGACGAGCGCAATCACGATACAGAGGAATTTGCTGGGCTCCGTCACGGCGTTTTCATAGAAAAAGACGCCGGCCAGTCCCGCGATACCGCCAAGATACATCACGCCCGGGACGCCAAGGTTCAGGTTGCCGGATTTCTCGGTTAAAATTTCACCGACCGCTCCGAACATAATGATCGTGCCAAAGACGACTGCGGCCTGAAATAAAGAGATGAATTCTGTCATTTGTCATCCTCCTTGGCACTCCCGCGGAATATAACTTTAAAGTTGATGAAGAACTCGCTGCCGAGGATGAAGAACAGGATGATGCCCGTGATCATCTCGGAAACGTAGTCGTTTAGCTGGAACTGCGACGCGATTTCGATTGCGCCGCGTTCCAGAAACACGATCAGCGCCGAAATCAGGATCATGACAAAGCTGTTGAATTTTGCCAGCCATGCGATGATGATTGCCGTGAATCCGCGACCGCCCGCCGTGCTGGTCGAAATCGTATGACTCGCGCCTGCCACGGCGAGAAAACCAGCCACGCCGCAGATCGCACCGGAAAGGAGCATGGACCGGACGATGACCCGTTTTACGTTAATCGCCGCGTAACGCGCGGTGTTTTCGCTTTCGCCGACGACCGCTATTTCGTATCCGTGTTTCGTATATTTCAGGTAGACGTACATCAGCACCACAAGCGCCAGCACGATGATCACGTTCAGCGTGTACGACTGTCCGAAAATCGACGGAAACCACCCCGCCTTGGTCGTCGGGTTGATGATGCCGACGGAGTTGCTGCCGTACGGGTGCTCCCATTTTGCAACAAAGAAGGACGTAAACTGGATGGCGATGTAATTCATCATCAGCGTAAACAGCGTTTCGTTCGCATTCCAGTACGCCTTGAAAACGGCCGGTATCGCACCCCAGATGCCGCCCATCAGCGCGCTGCAGAGAAGCATGAGCAGCAGAAGCGGCAAGAGCGGTATTTTATCGCCCAGGTAAATCATGCAAGCCGCGGCGACGATGCCGCCGACAAGCACCTGGCCTTCCGCGCCGATGTTCCAAAATCGCATTTTAAACGCGGGCGCCAGTCCGACCGAAATGCACAGAAGCATCATGATATCGCGAATCCAGACCCAGATGCGTTTGTTCGTGCCGAACACGCCCCTGAACATCGCCTTATAGACTTCGATCGGGTCCAGCTTGACGATTGCATAGATGATGATGCCGCAAATGAACAGCGAAAGAACGATTGCGATCAGGCGAATCATCCATGCGCGCCACAACGGAATCGAACTGCGCTTGCTGATGCGCATAAAAGGTTCATTATATTCATTCTTCATGATCCTGCGTTCCCTCTCCCAGATGTGTCATCATTAAGCCGACGGCCTCCTTCGTCGTGTTGCGACCGTCGACAATGCCGCTGACCTTACCTCCGCACAAGACCATAATGCGGTCGCAGAGCTCTAACAGCACATCCAAATCCTCGCCAACAAAGATGACGGCGGCGCCGCGCTTCTTTTGCTCGCTGAGAAGATGATAAATATTATATGAAGTGTTGATGTCCAGGCCGCGCACGGCATAAGCGGACATCAGCAACTGTGGTTCCATGGAAATCTCCCTGCCCACCAGTACCTTCTGAACGTTGCCGCCGGAGAGCTTGCGCACGGCCGTGTTCAGGTTGGGCGTTACGACTTCAAGCTCATCCACAACGGTTTCGGCCAGTTTTTTGGGCTTTTTACGGTCCGCAAACGGTCCCGACCCGTTCGAATAGCTCCGGAGCATCATATTGTCGATGAGGTTCATGCTCCCGACAAGTCCCATTCCAAGCCGGTCTTCGGGAACGAACGCAAGCGCGACGCCGAGGTTCTTGATGTCCAGCGGATGCATGCCGGAAAGCTCCTCCGGGTCCCCCTCCCCCGGCAAAAACTTAATACTGCTGCAGTCCTGGCAGCATTGCAGGCCTGCGATGGATTCCAGCAGTTCCTTCTGTCCGCTGCCGGAAATGCCGGCAACGCCGAGAATTTCGCCGCTGTACGCCGTAAAGCTCACATCGTCGAGGCGCTTGACGCCGTCCGCATCACAGACGGTAAGGCCGTTGACGATCAGACGCGGTTTTGGATCGACAGGCTCGGAGCGCTCGATATCCAGCGACACGGCGCGGCCGACCATCATTTCGGTCAGCTTCAGCGCGTCAGTTTCGGAGGTCGGCACGTCGCCGATATACTTGCCTTTCCTCAAAACCACAACACGGTCGGAAATTTCCAGCACCTCGTGCAGCTTATGGGTGATGATGATGATGGACTTGCCGTCGTCCTTCATATTGCGCATCACGCAAAACAGCTTCTGCGTTTCCTGCGGGGTCAGAACGGCGGTCGGTTCGTCCAGTATCAGGATGTCGGCGCCGCGATAAAGGACCTTTACGATCTCAAGCGTCTGCTTTTCCGAAACGGACATGTCGTAAACCTTCTTGTCGGGATTCACGACAAACCCGTAGCGGTCACAGATATCCTTGACGACGGCGCGTACTTTTTTTAAGTCTACAAGGCGCGACTCATTCAGGCCGAGGATGATGTTCTCGGCGGCCGTCAGCACGTCCACCAGCTTAAAGTGCTGATGAATCATGCCGATATGCAGGTCGAACGCATCCTTGGGCGATCGGATCGAAACCTCGGTGCCATCGACGAAAATCCTCCCGCTGTCGGGCAGATAGATTCCCGAAAGTACGTTCATCAGCGTGGTTTTCCCGCTGCCGTTTTCACCAAGCAGCGATAGGATTTCACCATGGCAGATATCGATGCTGACTTTGTCATTTGCCACCACAGGCCCGAAGGTCTTGGTGATATTCTCCATTCGGACCGCTGTTCTCGTTTCCAAACGTGTCAATCCTTTCTGCGTGTAACGGAAGGAGCGGCCGAAAGGCCGCTTCTCCCGTTTCGATTAGATTTTTTAGCTTAACTCTGTGATGCCGTCGATACGGAGCGAGAAGTACGGAGCGCTGCGGAATTCGGACTCATGGAAATATCCGTCGGAGATGCACTCTTCGGTCGAGCCTTCGTACTGGACAGCGGTGTAGTCGGCGTTCATCGTGGAGAAGTCGAACGTCGAACTCGTCAGCGTTTCGCCGCCGACGGTGAAGGTGGAGGTATCGAAGACATGCAGGGTACCGTCCTTGAGGGCGGCGATGACTTCGTCAACCTTTTCCTGCGTTCCCGCTGCGCAGCTGTCGCCGAGCGCGGAGATCATAACGGCGTCCTCATTGTAGCCGCCGGAATAATCGGACTGCATCCCGTTACCGTCGATGAAATCCTGCAGGATATCCGTGTACAGCACGGACCAGTTGTTCTGGGCGCTGGTCAGAGCGGCGCTCGGAGCTACGGAGAGCATGTCGACGTTGTAGCCGATGCTGTAGTGCACTTCGCCCGCGTCAAGCTTGGCCTGAACTGCGGAGGGCGCGCCGGTGGAGTCTGCGTGCTGGCCAATGATGACGCAGCCCTTGGACATCAGCGTGTTGGCGGCTTCCGCTTCTTTCGTCATGTCAAACCAACTGTTCGTGTAAAGAACGTCCATGTGCGCATCCGCAACGATCGACTTGATGCCAAGGTAGAACGCGGTGTAACCGCTGACCACTTCGGCATACGGATAAGCGCCGACGTAACCGATGTAAGGATCGGTTACGGTGCCCGCATCCATAAGCTCTTTGAGCTTCAGGCCGGCGACGACGCCGGACACATAGCGGGATTCATAGGTGTACGGGAAGAAGTTGACGACATTGTCAAGTCCGCAGACAGCGGCCGTATCGCCGGTCGCCGGGCAGAAAACGACGTCCGGATACTCTTCGGCAGCCTGCACCATGTAGGACTGATGCGAATAGCTGTTGGAGAAGATGATCTGGCATCCCTGCTCAGCGAGGTCAACAGCGGTGTCATAGCACGTTTCGTCTTCCGGGATGGAATACTTCCAGATGACCTGGTCGTCGTTGATGCCAAGATTCGCCATAGCACCCTTGATGCCCTCGATATGGGCATAGGTGTAACCTTCATTCTCGTCTCCGACAAGAATGACGCCAATCTTGAGCTCCTGATCACCGGTATCGGCTTCTTTTGCGCATCCGACAAAGGCAAAAGCCAATGCAGCAACCAGAATCAGAGCAATGATTTTTTTCATGGTTATCCTCCTGCTGTAATTGATTTATTGCAACACCGCAAGAAACGATGAAACAACCACGCGTTTGATGACACTTATTGTAACACCATTTGTTCGGTGAAACAACCTAAAATATGTAATAACATTCGCTTTTTATACAAATTATTACTAAATGGAGCGAATAAAATGTATAAATATTCGTTATTGCGTCAGTTCTTCCTTCGTTTGGCGTATATACGCGTTTGTCTGAGTGTGGTGTGCTTTGCCTATCGGATCCGCCCGCTTGCCTCAAGGGCCCGGATATCCGGGTCGCATTTAAACGGCTCCCCCGCGGCGATCATGGCGTTTTTCACGTCTTTGAGCCCGCTTCCGGTCGAAATGACCGTTACGCTTTCGTTAGATTTGACGATGCCCTCCGCAACCGCGCGTTTGATCCCCGCCGTTGCGGTGACGCCCGCCGGTTCGCCGAAGACGCCTTCCGTGCGGCCGAGCAGCCGCATTGCGTCCAGAATCTCGTCGTCCGAAACGGCGATCCATGCGCCATGGCTGGCGTAAACGGCACGCTGCGCTTTTTTTGGATTGCGCGGAACGCCGACGGCGATGCTGTCGGCCAGCGTGTTTTCCGGCGTCGGCGTCAGTTCCCCGCCGCGCTTGTCCGCGTCGACAAACGGACAGCATCCGGTGGACTGTACGCCGAGTATTTTCGGGATGCGATCGATCATCCCGAGCTGCAGCAGGTCGTAAAAGCCATTGTACACGCCGCCGATGGTGCAACCGTCGCCGACGGACACCGCGACCCAGTCGGTCGGGTTCCAGTTCAGTTGCTCTGCAATCTCCAGCGCAACGGTCTTCTTCCCCTCCGTCAGGATCGGGTTGATGCCGGCGTTCCTGTTATAAAAGCCCCATTTTTCGATAGCGGCTTTGCTGAGCTCGAACGTCTGGCGGTAATCGCCCTTTACGCTGACGACGTTCGCGCCGAAGATCAGAAGCTGGGCGACCTTGCCCATTGGCGCGCGTTCCGGGACGAAGATAACCGTTTTAAGGCCCATCCGCGCGGAATTGCCGGCAAGCGAACTCGCCGCATTACCCGTTGAAGAACAGGAAACCGTGTCGTAACCGAGCTCGATCGCCTTTGCGACGGCAACGCCGCTTGCGCGGTCCTTGAGCGAGCCGGTCGGATTCAGGCCGTCGTCTTTTATATACAGCGTTTCAATGCCGATCTGCCGGCCAAGCCGGAGAGAACGGTACAGCGGCGTCCATCCGATCCTAAGAAAGTCGGCGAGAGACTCGCCGGCAATCGGCATCAGCGCACGGTAGCGCCACATGCTGTTGTCCGTATCTTTTTTTAGCGTTTCCTTTGAAAATACGCGCTTGATTTCCGAATAATCGTAAACGATGTCCAGTATTCCCTTTTCCCCGCAGGACGGGCACGTCATAAGCTCCGGACCAAATGGATATTCCCTGCCGCAGATGGTGCAGCGATATCCGGCAATACGCTTCATAAGGACACCTCGAATCTTAGATGCAATATTCTGTCGATTGCGTCCCGCGCTGGTTGCGCCAAAACAATTGACAGATACATCATACCGCAAGATTTTCAAAATGTACAGTAAAAAATAGTGTGCTGAACAAAATTATTATGGCCGAAATATTTTTGTAATTCAAGGGCCCATCGTATTGCGCGTTTCGGAAAGCGTATAGTATAATACCCTTGTAAATCTGTTGGAAACGGCCTGTTTTCATATTGTTTCGCAGAATTTAAAACCACACAATGTAATCGGTCACATAACATTGCATTTCGCGAAGGGAGATTCATGGCTTATGTTGCTTATCGGAAACGGAAGACTCGTAACCAGAGACAGCGGTTTGTTTCTTAAAGACGGGGCGGTTGTTACGGACGGCGCTCTGATCCAGGATATCGGGGCCACGGAAGAGATGAAGGAAAAATACCCGCAAGCGGAGTTCGTCGACGCAAACGGCGGCGTGATCATGCCGGGGCTGATCAATGCGCATAACCACATCTACAGCGCGTTTGCCCGCGGACTCTCGATCAAGGGATACGATCCCCACGACTTCAACGACATCCTCGAAGGCATGTGGTGGAAGATCGACCGGCTGCTCACAAAGGAAAACGACAGCCTTTCCGCATACGCGGTTTATCTCGACTGCATCAAAAACGGCGTGACGACGGTCTTCGACCATCACGCGAGCTACTACGACATTCCCGGCAGTCTGGACACGCTCGCGGACGCGGCGAAGGACCTCGGCGTGCGCACCTGCCTGTGTTACGAAGTGTCCGACCGCGACGGCGAGGAAAAGATGAAACAGTCCGTTCTGGAAAACGAGCGGTTGATTCATCGCGCGCAGGCGGACGGGAGCGATATGCTCAAGGGCATGATGGGACTGCACGCGGCGTTCACGCTCTCCGACGAAACGCTCGAGCTGTGCAAAGCGCACACGCCGGATACGACCGGGTTCCATATCCATGTCGCGGAAGGGATGAGCGACCAGATCGATTCGCTGAAAAAATACGGCAAGCGCATCGTCGAGCGGCTGTTCGAGCTGGGCATTCTCGGCGAAAAGACGCTCGCCATCCACTGCGTGCACGTCAGCCCCGCCGAAATGCAGCTGCTGAAGGAGACGGGCACGATGGTGGTGCACAATCCGGAATCCAACATGGGCAACGCCGTCGGCTGCGAACCCACGATCCGCCTTTTTCAGGAAGGCATCCTGCTCGGTCTCGGCACCGACGGCTATACGAACGATATGCTCGAAAGCTACAAGGTCGGCAACATCATCCACAAGCACAACTTATGCGATCCGACGGTCGCATGGGGCGAGATCCCGGCGATGCTGTTCGACAATAACCCGAAAATCGCGGGGCGCTTCTTCAACAGACCGCTCGGCGTGCTGAAAAAGGGCGCGTATGCCGACGTGATCGTAACCGATTACGATCCGCTGACGCCGATGGACGGCAATAACGTCAACGGCCACATCCTCTTTGGAATGAACGGGCGCAGCGTCGTTACGACCGTCTGCAACGGCAAGCTTCTCATGAAAGACCGCAAGGTGCTCGTTGCGGATGAAAAGGCGCTGATGAAGGAGTGCCGCGCAAGCGCGGCGAAGCTCTGGAAGTCGATCAACGGTTAAAAAACGATTACCGAAGGCAGTTTACATATAATAGGATACAGGAGGTTCCAAATGTCAGACCGTATGACCCCAATTCCGTTTGCGGATTTAATGAATTGGATACTCGAAGAACGCAAGCAAGGCAGCGTGTTCGGCATTCGCCGCGCGTTTACCGCGCCGAAGGGCAAGCGGCTCGACCTTTTCGGCGAGCATCTTGAAACGCCGTTCGGCCCGGCCGCCGGTCCGCATACGCAGCTTGCGCAGAATCTGATCGCCGCCTATTATGCCGGATGCCGTTTCTTCGAATTAAAGACGGTTCAAACGCTCGACGGCGAAGACCTGCCGGTTTCAAAGCCCTGCATTCTTGCCGTCGACGAATGCTATAATGTCGAATGGTCGACCGAACTGACCGTTTCGCAGGCGTTCGACGAGTACGTAAAGGCGTGGTTCGCCATCAAGCTCATGAGCTGGGAGTTCGATCTCGGCCGTCCCGACGGATTCATGTTCAACATGAGCGTCGGCTATAATTATGAAGGAATCACCAGTCCGAAGATCGACGCGTTCATCGAAGGGCTGAAAAACGCGTCTTCAACGCCAGTCTGGCGGGAATGCCGCGCTTGGGCGAAGGACAACCTTTCGCGCTTTACGAAGGTCGACGCAAAGTACATCGACGGCGTTTCTCCGCACATCTGCTCGTCCATCACGCTTTCGACGCTGCACGGCTGTCCGCCGCAGGAGATCGAGCGCATTTCGAGCTACCTCATCGAAACGAAGGAACTCAACACGTTCGTAAAGTGCAACCCCACGCTTCTGGGTTATCAGTTCGCGCGCAAGACCATGGACGACATGGGCTACGACTATCTTGTGTTCGACGATTTTCATTTCAACGACGACCTGCAGTACCGCGACGCGATTCCGATGTTCAAGCGCCTCGTTTCGCTCGCGGAAGGCAAAGGCGTTACCTTCGGGCTGAAGCTGACCAACACCTTCCCCGTCGGCATCGCGAGAAACGAACTGCCCGGAAACGAGATGTACATGAGCGGGCGCGCCCTTTTCCCGCTGACGATCGAGCTGGCGCACCGCATCAGCCATGAATTCGACGGGAAAATGCGCCTTTCGTTCTCCGGCGGCGCGGACATCAACAATATAACGGACCTGTTCGACGCCGGCATCTGGCCGATCACGCTGGCGACCACGCTTTTAAAGCCCGGCGGTTATCAGCGCGCAAAGCAGATTGCGGACGCGCTGGTGAAATGCGACTACGTCCCGTTCGACGGCGTATCCGTCGGCAAGGTCGCATACCTTGCGCGCGACGCACGCACCGACGCACGACATACCAAAGCGGTCAAACCGCTGCCCGCACGCAAGATCGACCGGAAAGTCCCGCTTATGAACTGCTTCATCGCGCCCTGTTCGCACGGCTGCCCAATCGAACAGGATATTCCGGAATATGTCCGGCTTGTCGGGGACGGGAAGTACGGCGCTGCACTCCGCCTGATTCTGGAGCGCAATCCCCTGCCGTTCATCACAGGCAGGATCTGCACGCACCACTGCATGGACAAATGCACGCGCGGCTTTTATGAGGAAAGCGTACACATCCGCGACTGCAAGCTGCTTGCGGCGCGCAAGGGTTTCGGCAGCGTGATCGATACGCTGAAGCCCTCCGGCAAATCGAACGCCAGGGTCGCCGTAATCGGCGGCGGTCCGGCCGGTATGGCGGTTGCCTATTTTCTCTGCCGTCAGGGCGCGAAGGTGACGATATTTGAAAAACGCGAACAGCTCGGCGGCATCGTCCGCTATGTGATTCCCGGCTTCCGCATCGGAGAATACGGCATCGACCACGATGTGGAACTGCTGAAAATGATGGGTGCGGAGATCAAAACGGACACCGCGGCGCCGTCCGTTGCCGAGTTGCAAAAGAGCGGCTACACGCACGTGATCTATGCAACCGGCGCATGGGCGCACGGCAACATCCGTCTTGAAAACGGCGAAAGCATAAACGTGCTCGACTTTCTTGAGCAATACAAGGCGGAAACGCTGCCCGACATCGGCGACCGCGTCGTCGTCATCGGCGGCGGCAACACCGCAATGGACGCCGCGCGCGCGGCAAAGCGCACCAAGGGCGTGATTTCCAGCACGATCGTTTATCGCCGTACGCGCCGCTATATGCCCGCGGACGAAGAGGAACTACAGCTTGCGCTGGACGAAGGCGTCGAATTCGGCGAACTGCTCGTTCCCGTTTCACTGGAAAACGGCGTGCTGACCTGCAAAAAATGTACGCTCGGCAAGCCGGATGCAAGCGGCAGGCCCGCCAGCGTCGAAACGGACGAAATCGTCAGGATTCCATGCACGCTGCTGATTTCGGCGATCGGCGAGAAGGTCGAAACGTCGGACTTTGCGGACAACGGGATCGCTTTGACGGAACGCGGCAGGGTCAGGGCGGACGTAGAAACGCTGGAAACCAGCAAAAAGGGCGTATTCGTCATCGGCGATGCAAACCGCGGCCCCGCTACGGTCGTGGAAGCCATTGCCGACGCACGCAAGGTCGCGGACGCGATCGTGGGCCCGTACAGCGTGACCGTTCCGGAAGAGGCGAAAGCCTGCGAGGGCAACTGCCTGCTGAAGCAGGGCTCCATCGCCGTTTACGACAGCGCGGGCAAGGAAACCGAGCGTTGCCTCGCCTGTTCGACGGTCTGCGAATGCTGCGTTCAGGTTTGCCCGAACCGTGCGAACATCGCCATCAAAATCGACGAAACCAGCATGCCGCAGATTTTGCACGTGGACCGCATGTGCAACGAATGCGGGAACTGCACGATGTTCTGCCCGTACGACAGTTCGCCGTATAAGGAAAAATTCACGCTGTTTTCGACGGAAAAAGAATTCGACGAAAGCGAAAACAAGGGGTTCCTCGTACTCGGCGGCGGGAAGGTCAAGCTTCGGCTGGACGACGTATCCACCGTTCGTCTCGGCAAAAACGAAATCGATCCGGATATCGAAAAGATCATCAACGCCGTCATCTGGGATTATAGCTATCTTCTGTAGCGCGACCGTTCGGTGCCGACGGTTTCGAATCGTCGGCGCCGTAACGTTAGCTTGCAGTTGCCGAATCAAGGGGGAAATTCCATGTCCACTTTCACCGTCAACGGGAAAACCGTATCCGTTGAAAAAAACCAAAAACTCATCGTCTATCTGCGGGACACGCTGCATCTGACCAGCGTGAAAAACGGATGCTCGGAGGGCGCCTGCGGAACCTGCATGGTCCTCATCGACGGAAAGCCGATGAAATCCTGCGTCCAGCGGACCGACAGGCTGGAGGGGAAAAACATCGTAACTGTCGAAGGGCTTTCTGCCCGCGAAAGGGACGTCTACGCCTATGCCTTCGCAATATCCGGCGCCGTGCAATGCGGATTCTGCACGCCGGGCATGGTCGTCAGCGCAAAAGCGCTGATCGACAAAAATCAGTCCCCCACGCCGGACGAAGTCAAGGATGCGCTGAAAAACAATATTTGCCGCTGCACGGGCTATAAAAAGATCGAAGATGCCGTTCTGCTCGCCGCGGAGATGTTTCGCGAGAACACGCCGGTGCCAACGGGCGAACTGCCGGGCACGCTCGGCGAAAGCATACGGAGGATCGAGGCAAACGGAAAGACGCTGGGCGAGGCGATGTATGCCGACGACCTGCATCTAGACGGGATGCTGATCGCATCCGCGGTGCGCAGCGCTTACCCGCGCGCGCGCATCCTTTCGATCGATACGGCGGCGGCCAAGGCGGTCGAAGGCGTCGTCGCCGTCTACACGGCGGACGACATTCCGGGTGAAAAAATCATCGGCCACATCGTTCAGGATTACGACGTGATGATCCCGGCCGGAAAAATCACGCATTTCCTCGGCGACGCGGTCGCGCTCGTCGTTGCGGAATCGGACGACGCGCTGGAAGCGGGCAAAGCCGCGGTCAGGGTCGAATACGAGCCGCTCACCCCTATCCTTTCGCCGGAAGAATCCATGGCAGACGATGCGGAGCGCGTGCATGCCGACCGCGACAACCTGATGTCGTTTCAGTCCGTCAAGCGCGGCGACCCGGACGGAGCGATTCGCAACAGCGCGCATGTCGTAACGAACCATTACAGCGTCCCGTTCACGGACCATGCGTTTATGGAGCCGGAGTGCGCCGTTGCGGAAATCGAAGGCGACGGGGTTCATGTTTACAGCGCGGACCAGGGCATTTACCAGACGCAGAAAGAATGCGCCGCGATGCTTGGCCTGCCGCTGGAAAAAGTGCGCGTTTCCGCAATGATGGTCGGCGGCGGATTCGGCGGCAAGGAGGACATGAGCGTTCAGCACCATGCGACTCTGGCGAGTTATTTGAGCAAACGGCCGGTCAAAGTGCGTTTCTCCCGCGCGGAAAGCATGCTGATCCATCCGAAACGGCACGCGATGGAGATGGAGTTCACTACAGCCTGCGACGAGGACGGAAACCTCACCGGTATGCGCGCCCGCCTGATTGCCGACACCGGCGCATACGCGTCTCTCGGCGGCCCGGTATTGCAGCGCGCCTGCACGCATGCGGCGGGGCCATACAATTATCAAAACGTCGATATCGAAGGCTACGCGTACTACACCAACAATCCGCCGGGCGGCGCATTCCGCGGATTCGGCGTTACGCAGAGCTGCTTTGCGACCGAATGCAATCTGAATCAGCTTGCGGAAGCGGTCGGCATGACGCCGTTCGAATTCCGCTATAAAAACGCCATTCGTCCGGGACAGGTGCTGCCGAACGGCCAGATTGCGGACGAAACCACCGCCCTGGTCGAAACGCTCGACGCGGTCCGTCCGGTCATGGAGCGCAATCCGAAGGCCGGGATTGCATGCGCGATGAAAAACAGCGGCCTCGGCGTGGGCGTGCCCGACATCGGGCGCTGCCGCATTGTAATCAAGGGCGGGAAAGTGCATCTGCATTCCTCCGCGGCCTGCATCGGCCAGGGTATGGGGACCGTGCAGACGCAGTTTGTAAGAGAGATTACGGGGCTGCCGCTCGAAAAGATCATATACCACACGCCGGACACGGCGGACTGCCCGAATGCGGGCAACTCGACGGCGTCGCGGCAGACGCTCTTTACCGGCGAAGCGACCGTCCGCGCGGCCAAGCAGGTCATGGAAGCGTTAAAGCAGGCCGGCTCTCTCGACGCGCTGGAAGGCAGGAGCTTCCTCGGTGAATACGAAGGCAAGACCGACCCGCTCGGTTCGGACAAGCCCAATCCGGTTTCGCACATCGCTTACGGCTATGCAACGCACGTTGTGGAACTGGACGACGACGGCTGGCTTAAGAACGTGACGGCTGCGCACGACGTCGGAACGGCGGTCAATCCGCTCTCTCTGGAAGGCCAGATCGAAGGCGGCGTCGTCATGAGCCTCGGCTATGCGCTTACGGAAGATTTTCCGCTTGAAAACGGCAAACCGAAACTCCGATTCGGCACGCTCGGCCTGTTCAAGTCGAGCAACACGCCGAACGTGGACGCGATTATCGTCGGCAAGGCCAGCAAAGACGGGCTCGCGTGCGGCGCAAAGGGCATTGGAGAAATCTGCTCGATCCCGACCGCGCCCGCGGTGCAGTTGGCGTATTACCTGTACGACGGGAAATTCCGCACGAAGCTGCCGCTGGACGACACGCCCTACAGCAAAAAGAAAAAATAACCGACGCAAGTCGCAAACTGCGTCCATATCCTCCGGAAAAGAAGCGGCGTTTGGCCGTTTCTTTCTTTCGCAGGCTGAAGAAAAGCAAAGAAATCGTGACTTCGTTTTTTCCGCACCCGCGCGTTTGCCGGAGATATGTTATACTGGATAAAAATCAAAAAAAAGGAGTGTTATATGTTCAGGGATAAAGCAGGTAATCCGTCGATGGGCAAGATCACGGGCGCCATCGTCCTGGTGGTACTGATCGCCGTCCTGATCGGCAGCAGCGTCGTTGTGATCGACGCGGGCCATACGGGCGTCGTGCTGACGTTCGGAAAAGCAAGCCCGGTCGTTCTGCAGGAAGGTATCCACCTGAAAGTTCCGTTCGCGCAGAAGATCGTAACGATCAACAACCGAATCGTCAAGACGGAGGTTACGACGGAAGCGTTCAGCAAGGACTTGCAGACGGTTTCCACCGTAATCGCGGTGAATTACCACATCAACAAGGATTCCAGCTCGGATATCTATAAGGAAGTCGGCCTCGGTTACGACGACGTCCTTGTCGTGCCGGCGATCAACGAAGTGCTCAAAGCGGTCACGGCGAATTACACGGCGCAGGAGCTGGTCGGCAGCCGCGGCGACGTCAGTATCCTGCTGGAAGAGGGTCTGAATACCAAGCTCAACCCATACGGCCTCTATGTGAACGGGTTGAACATCATCAACTGGGATTTCTCGGAAGAGTATATCAGCGCCGTGGAAGCCAAGCAGGTCGCCGAGCAAAACCTCATTAAGACCAAAACCGAGCAGGAACAGGCGCTTGTAGTCGCTAATACGGACGCGGAAAAGCAGGTCATCGCCGCGCAGGCGGAAGCGGACAAGATCAAGCTGCTCGCGGAAGCGAACGCGGAAAGCAACCGGATCATCACGGAATCGCTCAACGATTTGCTAATCCGTTATGAAACGGTGCAAAATTGGGATGGCGCGCTCCCCAAAGTTACCGGAAGCAGCGACACGCTGATCGACGTCGGGCTCGGCGAATAAGATCGGGACGCGTAAAAAAGGCGAAAAAGGCGGGGATATCCCCCGCCTTTCAGCATTATTTTGTCAATTTTGCGTCGCTATGGCATCCGGCTGTTCTGTACCGTCGCTCTTTTTCGAAAAAAGCTTGCGCGTCAGCCGGTCGTGCAGGCGCTTTATGCCAAACGCCGCATACGGCAGCATCATCGGCACGTAGATGATCGCATATTGCGCCTTCGCCTCGAACAGTGCGTGATACAGCGCCGCGCCGAACAGAATAAGCGGAACGATCATGCGACCTTCGCTGCGTTCGTTCTTTTGAAAGCACAGCACCGCCAGCCCGATCGTCAGCGAGACATAGACGAACTGCATGATCTGGTTGAAGTAAGCGTTGAGCGTTTCGCCGGCCTCGCCCTTGCCGAGGCTGGTTACAAGGTCCGATATTTCCCCGCTGCGCTTGCCCACCGCGCTGCTCCAGATGCACTGATAAGCCGGTTCGTTCCATTGGCTCGTGATCTTCTTATACATAAACGAAGCAAAATACGCGGGTCGGGATGCAAACATGGTCAGTTGCTCCTTCAAATCCGCCTTGTTCTGCGCAAGCGTTTTATCATAGTCCATATCGTTGTCTCTCAGCACGCTTGTCGTATAGCTGCCAAACCAGCCGGCGCACAGCGACGACTCGCGAAATCCTGTTACAAGCCACGCCATCTGCGGCGTGCCTTTGCCAAAGCTGGTGTCCGCGCGGGACTCGTACTGCTTTTGAACGAGCGTCGGCAATAGGAACGTCAGCGCCGCCATCAGCGCTGCAAACGCAAGCGTGACCGCCTTTTTATTTCGCAGGGCATAGATCAGCAGCATGATGATCTCCGCGATCAATACGATCAGAAAGTTTTTCTTCATCAGCGCGGCAAGCGCGATCAGGACCGCCGCCGGTACGAGCTGAACCAGACGTTTTTGTTTCATTGCCTTGGCCGTGAAGTAGATGCTCCAGATCGAAAGCGTCATTCCGGGGATGGTACCGTACAGGAACGTGCTGAGCAGCACCGGCTGAATGCAAAGCCCGAGCAGCACCGCCGTAAGCAGTTCGACGCGTGCGTCTTCGAATAAAATCACCGAGAGTTTCAAAACGCCGATATACGCCGCGCATACCAGCAGGACGTTGCTGAGCTGGAACAGCGTGATCGCGTCCGTTCCAAACAGCCGGAAGAAACCCTCCGCATACAAAAGATAGCCTGTTTGGAACGGGAACACGTAAAAGTAAGTGTTTTTCGTCAGCGCGCCCGTCTTGCCCTGCGCGAGCTGCTGCGCGACGGTGATGATGCTGTTTGAATCGGCAACGGGAAGCGCCTTTGAAGCGAGCACCCACCACACGCCGATCGCGGCCGAAACCGCGATCGCGATCGCTCCGACCCAACGGGCGGTTCGGCGCTTTACCCGGACGCGCATCAGCAGGACCGCCAGGGCGACGAGAATCAACAGAATCAGGATATTGAGCAGAATATTGTCGCTCAAAAACGAAACGTGCTCATGGTTGTCTCTTGAGTAGTCGATGTCGATATGGCAGGTCTGGATCAGGCTGACAATGGAAAGCACGGCAAAAACAAGCAACGAGAATGCTGCGATCAATGTTTCGAATAAATTGCCGAGACGTTCGTTCAACGCCTTTTTTTTGCTCATAAAACGGCTCCTGTCATCGTGCTTTTTTTCGGTCCAGATACGATTCCACTTCGTCCTTCACGCCATCTTTGAACGAAAGCGGATCGTAACCGAAATCTTTTGTCGCTTCGTCGTGCGGATATGCGCGCGGCTCGACGAGACGCTGCACCTTTTCGCGATAGTCGGCCCTTGTAAACGAAAGCAGATACAATCCCCACGCGCCCGCAATCGCAAACCAATATGGAAAAGAAACAAATTTTGCAGGCTTGCCCAGATAACCCGCAATCACCTCCAGCATAGCCCGCAAATCGATCGGTTCTTTCCCGGAAAGCACATAATCTTTGCCCGCGGTGGCGTCGCTGAGCAGCACGTCCGCATAGGCGCGGCCCAGATCCCGCCTGTGGACCGGTTGGAGCGCAAAGCGCGCGCCGGAAACGACCGGCATGGCCGGGAAACGGTCCATCATCGCAATAAACTTGACGACGTTTTCGTCGTCAAGTCCGCCGTAGATCATCGTTGGGCGCAGGATCGTTAAGACCACGCCCGTTTCCCTGCACATTTTTGCGATTTCTTCGTCGATTTGCTTATATTCGGCGCTTGCGGATTTGTATTTCGAGTAAACGCCGGTGGTATGGACGACGATGATCCGGCGGATGCCGGCGCGAATCGCAACGTCTACGACGCGCGGCGACGTGTGGATGCCGACGATGTGCAAAAGCGTGTCCGCGCCGCTCATCGTGTTGAGCAGCAGCGCTTCGTCGTCGATCGAGCCGACGCAAAGCTCGACGTTCAGTCCGCTTTGCTCGATAAACGCCGCCTTCTCCTGCGAACGGACGATCGCGCGGAATCGACATTCGTGCAGTTCGTCCTTTCGCTCAATCAACCGTTCAATCGCATATCGTCCGGATTTTCCGGTCACTCCGGTCAGCACCGCCGTCATTTTCATGGCATTCGTTCCTTTATTCATCATACCAAAGCATTATATCATAGCCGGTCTGCATTTTGTTATCGATTTGCTGTAAAAAAGCCTGCCCGAAGGCAGGCATAGACCGCAAATAAAGGGAATTTCCCGATGAAACAAGCACGATCAGAACGATTGCCGTTCGAGCCAGTCCGCAACGGCGCCCGTTTCCGCGCAGGAATCCGCGCGCAGGCGTTCGCCGAGCGGCCGCCTTCCGTAAGCGCATCCGGTCAGCGCATTTTGAATCCGCGCCGCAAGCGTATCGTCCATAGCGTCCGTATAGCAGACCGCGGATGCGACCACGCCGTTTTTGACGTTCAGCAGCAGTTCAAGGCAGCCGAAATCGAAACGGTTTTCAAACGACACGTTGAACGACGGCGTAACACCGAACCGCCATCCCCAGGAGGCGTACCGTTCGCGGATCGCGTTGAGCTTCTCAAGGTCGACGGACGTCGTGTTTTGCGGCCCGGCCTCTCCGTACTCTTCGGTAAACGCCTCGATCAATGCTGTCTTCATGTGCTCGACATCGAGCTCCGGATTATGCCAGCCGAGGTTTGTGACGCGGCTTTTCACGCTCTTGACGCCCTTGGCTTCCAGCTTTAATTGGGACGGGGCAAGGTATCGCGAGAGTTTTTCCATATCGGCCGATATCAAAATCGTTCCGTGATGCAGCGCGATCCCGCGGGAGAACTTGAACGCGTTGCCGGAAAATTTCTCCTGCGTGTCCGTCAGCACAAGGTCGTTGCGTCCGGTGAACGACGTGTCGATGCCAAACCGTCCGGCCGCTTTCTGAACGACGGAAAGCTGCCGCACAAGGTCATAATCGTCTCTTGGCAAAAGGAACGTGAAGTTGAGATTCCCGAGGTCATGAAAGACCGCGCCTCCGCCGGACGAGCGGCGCGCGAGGAACCCGCCTTCCTTTTCAAGCAGTTCAACGCGGCATTCGCGCCAGGCGTTCTGGTTGCGCCCGATCACGACCGTATGCTGATTCTGCCAGAGGTAGAGCGTCGCGCCGCCACCCTGCGTCTCGAAGAGCAGTTCTTCAAGCGCAAGGTTTTCATACGGATCGACGCTGTTTGTTACAAGAATGCGGTTCATATCGTCGCGTTCCTCTGCCCGTATTCGTTATTTACAGTTCGCAATGGATTGTTTTGCCGCCCTGGCTACGTTTTCCGCAGTGAAACCGAACTCCTTAAAGAGAATCGACGCGGGAGCGGACGCTCCGAAATGGTCGAGGCAGACGCACTTCCCATCGAGGCCGACATAACGGTCCCAGCTATAGGACGAACCCGCTTCAACGGCAACGCGTGCGCGAACGGCGTTCGGCAGGACGGATTCCCGATAGGCCGTGTCCTGCTCGTCGAAGAGATCGAGGCACGGCATGGAGACGAGCCGGCAGGAGATCCCGTCCGCTTTCAGAAGGTCGGCCGCTTTGTAGATGAGCTCGACTTCGCTTCCGCTCGCCATCAGGATGACGTCCGGCTTGCCTGATTTCGCGTCGCGCAGGATGTATCCGCCGCGGTTCACGTCCTTTGCGGTCTCTTCGTACTGCGGCAGTCCCTGCCGTGTCAACGCCATTACCGCCGGTCTGTCGCCTTCGAACGCCGCAATGTAGCTGGCGGACGTTTCCTTTGCGTCCGCCGGGCGGAACACGAGCGTGTCCGGCGTTGCGCGCAGCGACGCGAGCTGTTCGACAGGCTGGTGCGTCGGGCCGTCCTCGCCGACGCCGATGCTGTCGTGCGTCATGACGTAGACGACCGGCTGACGCATGATTGCCGAAAGCCGGAGGGCGGGCTTGAGATAGTCGGTGAACACCATGAACGTTGCGCAGAACGCATGGAACCCGCCGTAGAGCTGGATGCCGTTGCTGATGCATGCCATCGCGAGCTCGCGGATGCCGAAATGGAGGTTGGCGCCCGTGCGGTCGTCCGCCTCGAAGAAATCCTTGCCTTTTAGCACCGTTTTGGTGGACGGCGAAAGGTCCGCGCTGCCACCGAACAGATTCGGCATATACTCGGCAAAAACGTTAAGCACTTCCCCGCTGACGGCGCGCGTCGCCTTCTTGTCGGCCGCGCTCCAGAGGCGCGCGTCCGTTTTCAGCGCTTCCGGCAGTTTTTTGTCATGCCATGCGACCCACTTTTTATAGAGCTCCGGATGGGCGGCCCTGTACGATTCGAACATCGTGTCGTACGCTTCGTGCGCTTTCGTATAGCCTTCCTGCAATTCGGTGAAATACGCGTACACTTCGTCCGGCACGGAAAACGGTTCCTCCGTCCAGTTATAAAATTCTCGCATGGATTTGATGCATTCTTCGCCGAGCGGCGCACCGTGCGCGCTGGCCATGTTGGCCTTCGGCGTGCCGTGCGCGATCTCCGTATGGACGATGATCAGAGACGGATGCGCTTTGTCCGCTTTCGCGGCTTCGATCGCGTTGGCGACCGCGTCGATGTCCTCGCCGTCCGGCAGTTCCTGCACCTGCCAGCCGTATGCTTCAAAACGCTTGCCGACATCTTCCGTAAACGCGATTTTTGTGTTGCCTTCGATGGTGATCTGGTTGCGGTCGTACAGCACGATCAGCTTGCCGAGCGCAAGGTGTCCGGCCAGCGACGCGGCTTCCGAAGCGACGCCCTCCATCAGGCAGCCGTCGCCGGTGAGCGCGTAGGTATAGTTGTCGACGACCGGATAACCGTCCCGGTTAAACTCCGCCGAGAGCCGCGCTTCCGCAATCGCCATGCCGACCGCGGTCGAAATCCCCTGTCCCAGCGGGCCGGTGGTCGCTTCAACGCCGACCGTATGGCCAAACTCAGGATGCCCCGGCGTTTTGCTGCCCCACTGACGGAACGACTTGATCTCGTCGATCGACAGGCCGTATCCAAACAGGTGCAGCAACGAATATTCCAGCATGGAAGCATGCCCGGCCGACAGCACAAAGCGGTCGCGCCCGACCCATTTCGGGTCTTTCGGGTCGTGTTTCATCTGCTTCCAGAGCGTGTAAGCCATGGGAGCGGAGCCGATCGCCATGCCCGGATGGCCGCTGTTTGCCTTCTCTACGGCGTCCGCCACGAGAAAGCGGATGCTCGTAATCGCTTTTTGCTCGACAGGTTTCATTTATCTATAGTCCTTTCAATTATTACATAAAGATGGCGACGAATATTATATCATATTCGCCGCCGTTTTAGAACGGTCAGATGCCGCGCTTGTTCTCGCGTATCTGCTCCAACTCCGTGAAATTATGCGTGCAGACATGCCCGTTCAGCGGAAGGATTCGTTCGTGGATCGCGTCGACGATCCATTCCGGCTGCGGGAAAAACGCATCTTCCAGCTCGTGCGCGGGCGTAATCCAGTTCTTTGCGCCGACGACGACCGGCGGCGCGTCGAGATAGTCGAACGTAAGCTCGGAGATGTTGCTGGCGAGGTTTCGCATAAAGCTGTTGCGTTCGCATGCGTCGCCCGTTACGACGATGCGCCCCGTCTTCTTTACGGAAGCGATCACGGGTTCGTAGTTGAACGGAACGAGCGAACGCGCGTCGATGATCTCCGCGGAAACGCCGTACCGCTCCTGCAGGATGTCGGCCGCTTTCGTTACGCGGTAAAGCGTCGCGCCAATCGAGAGGATCGTCACGTCCGTGCCTTCGCGCTTGACGTCCGGCTCGCCGAACGCAATTTCATACTCGTCCTCCGGAACGCCTTCCTTATGAAACAGCTCGCTCATGTCGTAGATGCGCTGGCTTTCGAGAAAGACGACCGGGTCCGTACCGTTTAACGCGGACTGCATGAGCCCTTTCGCATCGTAAGGCGTCGCCGGGAACACGACCTTCAGGCCCGGGATGTGCGCGACCAGCGCGCTCCAGTCCTGCGAGTGCTGCGCGCCGTACTTCGAACCGACGCTCATACGCAGCACGACGGGCATTTTGAGCATGCCGGCGCTCATGGCCTGCCATTTGCAGAGCTGGTTGAAGATTTCGTCGCCCGCGCGCCCTAAAAAGTCGCAGTACATCAGCTCCGCAATCGCCCGGCCGCCACTCATGGCATAACCGATCGCCGCGCCGACGATACCCGCTTCCGCAATCGGCGTGTTGAACAGACGGTGATACGGAATCGCTTCCGTCATGCCGCGGTAGACCGCGAACGCGCCGCCCCAGTCGCGAACGTCCTCGCCGAACGCAACCAGCGTCGGGTCTTCGTAAAATTTATTGATGATCGGCTCCGCAAGGCCGTCGCGCAACTGGTAGACACGGTTTTTGCCGACGGGCTTGCCGTTTGCGTCGAGGCCGAAACGGGATTTCTTCGCGATCTGCTGAACGCGCGGGCATTCGTCCTTCGGCAGCAGCACGTCCGGCTTCCGGTCCGTGTCGAACGAACGGACGGTCCGGTTCGAAAACATCAGGTTTCCGATATAGTCGTTTTCTTTTCCGAACAGGTCGATGCGCGGGGAAATGCTCTCGTCGATGGCGAGTTTCATGTTGCGCAGCATGTTGTCCTTAACCACCGCCCAGATCGCGTCGAGGTCTTCCTGCGCGCACACTTTGGCTTCGATCAGCTGCTTGCCGAACGAGACGATGGAATCCTGCGCTTCCCAGGCTTCGATTTCCTCCCTGGTGCGATACGTGCTCGAATCCGAAGGGCTGTGCCCGCTGAAACGGTACGTCACGACATCCAGCAGCACCGGACCGTCATTTTTGGCCAACGGCAGTTTGCGGCGGTATGCGTCGATGACCGCCAATGGATTGAAGCCGTCCACGCGCTCGGCATGCATGGCGGACGGGCAAACGCCCGCTGCGATGCGCGCAACCATATCGTAACCCATGGTTTCGCCGCGCGTCTGGCCGCCCATGCCGTAAAAATTATCGTTGATGTTAAAGACGATCGGCATCGAGCCGCCGTCCCCGCCCCAGAGCGTGCGGACCTGATCCATCGCGGAGATCATCAGGCCTTCCCACACGGGCCCGCATGCCATCGCGCCGTCGCCAATGTTGCAAACGACGACGCCGGGCTTTTTGTTGACGAGCTTGTAGAGCGCGGCGCCCGGCGCGATGCTGCCGCTGCCGCCGACGATGGCGTTGTTCGGGTAGATGCCGAACGGCGTAAAAAACGCATGCATCGAGCCGCCCAGCCCCTGATTGAAGCCGTTTTTTCTTGCAAACGTTTCGCACATCATGCCGTAAAGCAGGAAATTGACGCCGACTTCCTTTACGGTTTTGCCGCTGTCCTTTATGACCGCGAGCGTGCGGCCGTCAAAGAAAGTCTCCATGATCTGCGTGAGCGCATCGTCGCCAAGTATCTGGATGGAGCGCAGGCCCTTTGCAAGGATTTCGCCGTGGCTCCTGTGCGAACCGAACGTGTAGTCGTCCAGCGTCAGCTCATACGCCGCGCCGACGTACGCCGCTTCCTGACCGATGCCGAGGTGCGCCGGGCCGGGATGGTTGTACTGCACGCCCTGGTATTCGTTCGTGGTCTTGATGAGGTTGAGCATGGTTTCAAACTCGCGGATATAGCACATATCGCGATAGATATGTAAAAATTCATCGTTTGTGTAGTTCTTCTTTTCGTCTTTGACGGTGCCCTGATACCGGTTGACGGGAATCGGCGGGAATGTCAGCGAGTCCGGCTTCCGTACGATATTCGGATCGACATAGAGTTGCTTCGACATGGTTTAAAAATCTCCTTTCGGCGGAATCGCTCCGCACGACGCAATACAATAGTAACGACCGTTTCAGTTTAGCGCCCTCTGCAAAAGCCGGGCGTTAATGGACGGGTCATGCCTGAAAAACCGCTTCACGGATGATCTCGCCGACCGTCGGATGCGGGAATACGATCTCCTTCACTTCGTCGACCGTCAGCCCAAGCTCGATAAACGTGCCGACCGTAACGATAAACTCGCTTGCATAATTGCTCAGCACCTGTGCGCCGAGCACCTTCTTCGTGCCGTTTTCGACGACGAGCTTCATAATGCCGTCGCCGCCTTCGTTTTCGGCGAGATACCTCCCGGAAAAGCGCATCGGCAGCTTCACGACGGACGAGTCGAGCCCCTTTGACTTTGCCGAAGCTTCCGTCTCGCCGACGGCGGCCAGCTCCGGGTTTGTGTACAGCACGCCGGGGACCGCGTCGTAGCGCATGACGTCGCGCTTGCCGAGCATTGTGTTGACGGCGACTTCCGCCTCACGATAGGCCGTGTGCGCCACCATGGATTTTCCGTTCACATCGCCCGCGGCGTAGACTTCCGGCTGATTGGTCTTCATATGGGAATCGGTTACGATCGCGCCGCGCTCCGTGAGCACGCGGATGCTTTCGAGGCCGATATCCTTCGTGTTCGCCCTGCGCCCGATCGACAGCAGCACCCTGTCGCAGGAAACTTCGTTCGCCTGCCCGTCCTTTTCGTAACAGACCGCGTTTGCTTTTACCTCCGTTACCTTTGCGGAAAGCAGGAACGTTACGCCGCGCTTTTCAAAACGCTTTTTCAGGATCCCGACAAGGTCGGGATCGTTCTCGCCCGCAATGTGGTCGAGCATTTCAACGACCGTCACCTTTGTGCCGATCGACGTAAAATAGCTGGCCAGTTCAAGCCCGATCACGCCGCCGCCGATGACGACGAGGTGCTCCGGCTTTTCGGCCAGCTGGAGGATTTCGCGGTTTGTGCAGACAAAGCCGGCGGCGATGCCGTCCTTCAGCCCGGGAATCGGGGGAACCGCCGGCGACGAACCGGTTGCAATCAGCAGGCGTTTGCCCGTATACGCTTCGCCGTTCGCTTCGACCGTGTATCCGTCCCCGCCGCGGCCGGTGATGACGCCGCGGCCGTCCACAAGCGTAACGCCGTTGGCCTTGAGCGCGGATTTCACGCCGGCGACCAGCGTTTTGACCACCTTGTTTTTGCGGGCGATCACCTTCGCATGCTCAATCTTCAGGCCGTCGGCCGTAACGCCGTATTTTTCGCCGTGCGCCGCGCCGTCGAAAAGCTTTGCCGAGTACAGCAGCGTTTTCGTCGGGATGCAGCCCTCGTTCAGGCACACCCCGCCGACGTTGCGTTCCTCGATGCAGCAGACGGATAGTCCCGCGTGGCCCGCGCGCTCGCTTGCGAGGTAACCGGCGGGGCCGCCGCCGAGTACGATCAGATCAAATGTCATTTTGTTCCTCCTTAGCCGATCAGCAATAAATCAAAGTTTTCCAGCGCCGTAACCAGGTCGCTGAGGAACCGGCTTGCGGGCGCGCCGTCCACCGCGCGGTGGTCGTAGGTCAGCGAAAGCCCCATTGCGGGATACGTCGCAATCTGCCCGTCGATCGTGCGGACGCGTTCCGTAATGCAGCAAACGCCCAGCAGCGCAACCTGCGGCGGATTGATGACCGGCGTAAAGCTTTCAACGCCGTAAACGCCGACGTTGCTGACCGTAAACGTTCCGCCCTGGAGCAAATCGGGATTGATGCTGCCGTCCTGCGCGGCCTTGACGAGTTGCCTGGATTCGGCCGCAATCTCCCTGAGC
>CAYUUB010000006.1:0-25675 GCA_964447725.1 uncultured Oscillospiraceae bacterium | reverse complement strand
TCAATCTGATCACCGGGCTGCCCAACGCCAACAAGCTCGATATCGACCTGAGCACCCTTATGGACGCCGCAAGCGGCTTTTCCCTATTGGGATTCAAAATAGTAAATATGGACGATATCAACCGGTACGCCAGTTATGAAATCGGAGTCAAGTCTCTTTTTGTGGCGGTCGAAACGCTGAGAAGCCTGATCGGCGGCACGGTTTACTCGATTTACGTGAACGAATTCGCAATCGTCACGCAGGATATCGGCATTGAGAAAACCCGTGAAATCGGGTTGCAATTCCTCGACAAAACGAAAGCTCCCTTTTTGCTGGACGGATTCCATATCGCCCTCGCCATCAAAGGCGGCCTCGTCCATTTCCCCCTGCAGGCGGACAGCCCCAAAGATATGATAAAAAAACTGGGGATTGCGCTTGACCACAAAGCGGAACCAAGCGGGCTCCAGGTATATGACGACACGGTCGCGCGGGAACGGAAGGAGCGGTTCGACCTGGCGGTCGCGCTTCTGGACGCAATAAAGAATCACGAATTCCGCCTCGTCTATCAACCTAAAATAAGCCTCTCAGGCAGAAGCGTTATCGGCGTTGAAGCGCTTTTACGCTGGGATCACGAAGCCCAAGCGCAGGTCGGTCCGGATACGTTTATCGGTATGGCCGAAGAGATGGGTATCATCAGCGAGATTTCGAAATGGGTCATCCGCTGCTCGGTCGAGCAGGCGGCGGCGTGGGAAAAAAGCGGCAGTCCGCTCGGTATCGCGATCAACCTCTCGCCAAACGACCTGAAAAATCCGTCTGTAATCCATTATCTGATTCAGTTAATTGAAGAAAACACGCTCGATCCGTCCTTGATCGAGGTGGAACTCACGGAAAGGGCCCTGTTTGAAAATGAAAAAATGGTTCTGCACCTGCTCGGAATGCACAGAGACCTGGGCGTGAAAATTTCCCTCGACGATTTGGGGACCGGGTACAGTTCACTAATCGATTTGGTCCTGCTTCCTATTGATCATATTAAAATCGACAAATCGTTCATCGACAACGTTCTTTGCGAAAACTACCAGATTTTAATCAAAACGATTGTCGATTACGCGCATAATTCAAATACGAAAATAATTGCCGAAGGCGTGGAAACGGAAGCGCAGCTCAGCGTCCTGGAAAAAATGGGTTGCGATTGCGTGCAGGGATACTATTTCAGCAAGCCGTTGCCGGTCGATCGGCTGGAAGCGTATATTTCCCGCCCGCCGGCCGGGCGGTGAAGCCATGCCGGCACCAGAACTGCTGACCGCCCGTTTTTTCGCCCCTCGTTTCGTTGTCAAAGCAGAGCCGCACCCCGGCTTTAGCCAATTCTTAAAAATCCCGGTGAAGGGACGCTTTACCGGGATTTGCACGACGTATGCGGCGGCGATTACCCGCCATTTTCCAGATAGTTTAAAATCTCCTCCTGCGTTGTAAACCGGCCGATCGTTCGGACAGTGTCCTTTGCCTGCCCGGCGGTCAGTTCCGACAGCTTCCATTTGATTTTCGCAATGGACGACGCGTTCATGCTGAACTTGCGCAGGCCAAGGCCGATCAATACAGCCGTTGCCTTCGGATCGCCCGCAAGTTCGCCGCACATGGAGATTTCCTTTCCCGTATTGTTAAACGCGCGTATAACGCCCGCCAGCAGACGGATAAACGCCGGCGAGTAACTCTGATAATATCCTCCGATCGAGTCGTTCATACGGTCGACAGCGCAAAAATACTGGCATAGATCGTTCGTCCCGATGGAAGCAAAATCCACCTCCTTCGCCGCCAGATCGGCAATCGTGGCTATGGACGGAATTTCTATCATGATTCCCAGCCGGACGTCCGTGTCAAACGCGCAGCCGCGCCGCTTCAAATCAACCTTTATTTTTTCGACAAACTGCTTTGCTTTTCGGAAATCCTCGATACTTCCGACCATCGGAAACATGATTTTCAGCTTCCCATAGGCGGAAGCGCGAAGCGCCGCCGTAAGCTGCGTCCGAAAGAGTTCCGGGCGGTCAAAGCAAAGCCGGATAGCGCGCTTTCCCAGAAACGGGTTGTCCTCCTTCGGAAGTTCCATGTATTTCAGCGTTTTATCGCCGCCGATATCCAGCGTGCGCAGCGTGACCGGCTTGCCTTCCGCGCGTTCGAGAACCGCCTTATACGCTTCGAACTGTTCCTCTTCGGACGGCAGGTGGTCGTTGCCCATATAAAGAAATTCCGTGCGAAACAGGCCGATAAAGTCGCAGTCCCCGTATCCGTCCGCGTCCGTCTCTCCGCCGATGTTGATTCCGACCTCGACGCGTTCCCCGCTTTTTAAGCGGGCCTCGCGGGACTGGAACGTTTCGATCACGGCCGCCTCGCGGTCGAACGCTGCCTTCTTCCGCCGGTATTTTTCCACCGCGGCCTGGTCCGGATTAACGGACACTGTTCCTTCCATCGCATCCATCGCGATGAACTCGCCGTTTTCGAGTATCTTCGTTGCCTGCGGGACGCTGAGGATCGCCGGTATCCGATAGCTGCGCGCGATAATTGCCGAATGAGAGGTGGCGCTGCCGACCTCCGTGATAATCCCGATGACCTTGTTGCGGTCGATCGTCGCGGTATCGCTCGGCAGCAGATCGTGCGCAACGACGATAACTTCCTCAGGCAGCAGCGAAAGGTCGTTTTCCCTCTGGCCGGACAACGTGCGGATCAAACGGTTTCGCACGTCGCGCAGGTCCGTCGTCCGCTCGGCGATCAGCTTGTCCTTTGCATGGCCGAGAATCTCGATGAATTCCCCGAACGACCGTTCGACGGCGAAATCCGGCATCGTGCGTTCGTTCTGAATCGCGTCCGTGACCATTTCGTCGATCTCTTCATCAAAGAGGATCTCTTTATGCGCGCGGAAGATGTCCGCTTTGTCGTCGCCGTTTTTATCGAGGTAGTCGATGACCGCGTTCAGCTCCGCTTCCGCTTTCTCCTTGGCCAGCCGCCAGGCGGCGAGGTAATCCGCTTCCTTTCCCTTTTCAAAATACGCCTCGTGGACGTCGCTTTTGAACGCCTGGTAGATATATGCTTTCCCAACGGCGATTCCGGCGGAAACGCCGTTCCCCTTCAACAACATGTGCTTCACCTTCCCTGTTTCGCGTTGTATTTACGCAAACAGCATCAATATCGTCCCGACCGTGGCGAACGCCAGGCCAATTAGCCTTGTAATCAGCTTGACGGTGCGAATCGGGCACTTCTTAAACGTTTCGAAGGATGCGATCGGAAACGGCAGCACAATCAAAGCGATACCAAACACGATTTGCGCGATATATAGCGCGTTCGTTGCGGTGCCTTTGATTGCGCTGATCAGGATGGTGATTGCGCAGGCAAAAATGATGAAATACAGAGGCGTCTTAAAACGCTTGTCGAGCTTTATATAGTCCTTCGCCTTCGTTTTGCATTCTTCGCTGCAGACGGGATAATACTGCGTGACCGCCTTGAAGCGATCCAGCTTTTCACCCGTTTTGCCGCAATATACGCACTTCTCCATTTCCAACTCTCCCTTATGAATGATTTAGCGCTGCCTGTAGTGGCTGAACTGCTTCAGAACAACGTCGATATCTTCATCTTTCATCAGCGTCGGGCCGCCGGCAAGCAGCGTCCGGTAATACAGTTCGCAAAGGAATTCGATCTGCTGTGCAACATCAAAGGCATAGCCGATGTCCCCGCCGACGGAGAGCAGCCCGTGGTTGCCCAGAATGCAGGAGTAGCCGTCCGGCGCCATCGCATCATACGCCGCCTCTGCCAATTCGTACGTTCCGAACTGCACATATGGGATACAGGGCACCTCGCGCCCGGAATACGCAACAAGGTAATGAATCGGCGGGACGCTTTTATGCAGGCACGCCAGCGTCGCTGCAAAAGTCGAATGCGTATGAACCACCGCGTTGATATCCGGCCGCTTCATATAGAAGATCCTGTGCATGTCGACCTCGCTCGACGGTTTGTTGTCGCCTTCCACCTTTTCGCCTTCCGGCGTCATGACAACGACGTCCTCCGGCCCGATTTTGTTATAATCCATGCCGCTTGGGCTGATCGCCATCAGTTTTTCTTCGCGGTTATACACGCTGATGTTGCCGAAGGTGCCGACCGTCAATTTGTTTTCGATCAGCTTTTTTCCATATTCGATTACCTGTTTGCGTTCCTGTTCAAGTCTCATTGTCTGTTGAATTCTCCTTTGATTTCAGAATAATTTACGATTCGCTCCGTGATCCCTTTCCCGATAATCTTGTCGACGGCGCTCGTCAGCATGAACGGCGACAGCGGGATTGCATCGACCGTCATGCCGGCGATATGCGACGTGATCAAAACGTTGTCCAGCGTCAAAAGGCGGCTGTCCGCAGGAAGAGGCTCCTTCTCGAAAACATCCAGCGCCGCCCCTGCGATGGAATGCTGTTCCAGCGCATGGATCAGGTCCGTCTCGTTCACGAGTCCGCCGCGCGCCGTATTCACGAAATATGCGCCTTTTTTCATTCCCCCGAAGCAGCTTTTATTGACGCACCCGGCGTTTTCGTCCGTAAGGCGAAGATGAACTGTAATCAGATCCGCGCGTTCGAATACTTCTTCCATGGTGGATACCATCTCAATCGCGCCCAATCCGTTCTTTTCCAGTCTTTCTGCGGATACGTAGTCGTCGAACCCGATCATGGGGACGCCAAGCGCATGCAGCCGCGTCGCCAGCGCGATGCCAACGTTGCCCAGCCCCACGAAACCTACCGTAAGGCTGTTCAGGGTCGTTACATACGGCGAATTCGGGAATGTTTTCGCCCACTCGGCCTTTTCGAACAAGCGGCGGCAGGATGCGGTGATGTTGCGCGTGACGTCCAAAATCAAGCCGAGTGCAAAATCCGCCACGGGTTCGGCGTTGCGAATGACGTTCACAACCGGTATATTCCTTTTGCTCGCGCTTTTCACGTCAATATTCTCAAGCCCGCCGCGGCTTGTCAATATCATTTTCAAATTTTTCGCTTTTGCGATCAGTTTTTCCGGAACCGGACAGAAATGCACCATGAGGACTTCCGCGTCTCCGATGGCTTCGTCCAGCCCGTCGGCATACGCTTCCGCATCCGGTCCGTTTCTTTCGATGTTGATCTGCCTTTTTGCGAACAGGTCCTTATCTTCCGGCCCCCAGAACAGTTTTTTGATTTCCTTTACGCCCAGGCTGCTCCCGCCCAGAGCGCGCTCCATCGTGTCCGGGGAAACGAAGATGTCGCCCACCACTACGGCACGATAACGACTGTTTTCTACAAATGGCCCCATAGCATTTATCCTATTCTATCATTCTTCGCCGATTTACAGTACAAGCCGGCTGCCGTGCCCGTCGGGCACGGCGACCGGCTTGTACATGCACTTTGTTGTAACGTGGAAGCTGTAACCAATTCAGCAGAAGGTTATTGCGCGGTAGCTTCGATTGCCACGCCTGCGTTCTTCTCCATGAAGTCGGTGAACTTGGCCCTGTTCTTCTTGTACCAGAAGTAGAGCAGGAAATAGAGGACAAGCACCGCACCGATGATAAACACGTTTTTGCTCAGGAACGCATAGAAGAGTCCCGCCATCAACGGGTGGCACATAATGCCGAAGGACATGATGTACACGCCGCTCTGCTCGAGGACGAATCCCGCGCCGATTGCAACTTGCGTGAACGTCGGCGCCAGCGAGGATGCGATGATCATGCCAAGAGAGAACCAGATCGCACCGGTGACGACGCTCTTTGCGATGTTGCCGTTCGAGACGGCGACGAACACCTCAACCATATACGGCAAGGCGACAAGGTCCAGCATTGGAAGCAGCTGGTTGCCCGGGAGAATGAATGCCAGTCCAAGCATGATCGGCATGAGGATGATGCCGGTAACCAGCGTGTTGGGTTCGCCATATCCTGCCGCATCGTTGATGGAAAGGTACCACACACGGCCCTGACCGCTCTTGGCCGCACGCGATTTGTAAGCGTCCGTCAGCGATGTGAAGGCGGAAGCAAAGATGGCAGCGACTCTCGGGAAGACCGCCATAACGGCCGCCGTCGAAATTGCGGACGAGAATACGATGCCCCAGCTTGCCAGCGTGTTCAGCGTGTTATAGTAGCCGATGATCGCAATCAGAAAACCAACAACAAGACCAATGAACATCGGTTCGCCGAAAAGGCCGAACTTCTTTTGAAGCGTCTTCGCGTCCAGCTTGATTTTGTTAAAGCCGATCTTGCTGAGCAGCCAGTTCATGATAACCGCAAACGGCAGGGATTCCAAATGGTGCGGCGCCGTCATGCAGCAGTTTGGATATTGATAGTACGTAGACCAGCGTTTTGCCGCCATTTCGCTAAACAGCAGAATATAGAGCAGCTGGACGATCATGAGCGCCATTGCGAGCCACATCTGGCCGGTGATGGCGAAAATCAGGGAACCCCAAACCATGAAGGAGTAATTGTTCCAAAGGTCGGAGGCCATAAATACGTTTGTCCACTTGGTAAAGAACAAGATCAACTGCAATGCAATCGCTACGCCGATAAATACGACGCCGACCGTCGTTGAATACGCGATAACGGACGTGGATTGCCAGCCGGTGTCAAGGACGGGCAGGTTGACGCCCGCATTCGTAACCATCTGGTTCACGACAGGCGCGATAACGTCGCTGTAGCTGCCGATTACCAGGTTGAAGCCTGTTAAGCCGACCGCGCAAAGCAGTGCCGATTTAAACGCCTTTTTTCCTTTTACACCCATCGCGATTGCGATGATGAAAAGAATGACCGGTACGAATACGGATGCACCGAGCGTGCTGAAGACCGTACTCAATGTGTTAAAAAATTGTGTCAATTTCGTTACCTCCACATATCTTTTTTTTGAAGTCCATCGTTACAACTTACAAGAGCGTGTTACTGACCGTTCCGTTCTATCAGCCTTTCTTTTCAAGGACTGCAACGCATTCGTCGATTACCTCATCTTCACTCAGTCCGGTTAGCAGCCCAATGCCGTTTACCTTCGGGATGTCATAGTCCTCGTAGACCGGGCTTACACAAAGAATGAAATCGAAATTACCTCCTTCCAATGCTAAGTCGATTCCCGGAGGGTTCGTCTCGACGGTGCTTACGTCGTAGCCGCGTTCAATCATTTTTTCCTTCAGCTTCATCGCAACCATCGACGAACTAACCGCACCCGAACCGCAGATGCACAATGCTTTTGCCGTTTTCATAATCCTTCGCTCCTTTTTTGTTATTTTAAATACGCTTCAGCTGCCGCAATGAGTTCCTCCCGGTCGGCAGCGCGTACAAAAGCCGAAACCGCATCAGGATTGGTAAACATACGCATAATGGTCTTTAAGTTGGAAAGTTGCTCTTTCGGGTTCTCTATCGCCATCATAAACAGCATGACGGCGTCCACATCGATCTCCGGTTCCGCCATATGCTGGAACCGCACCGGATTTTTCAGCTTGACGATGCACATTGCCGCTTTGTTTACATGCTCCGGCATGGTATGCGGCATTGCAATATCAATTCCATCCAGGTGAAGGCCGGTAGGATACACCTTTTCCCGCTCCAGAACGGCGTCGACATAGCTGCTTTTTACATATCCGCCCTTCTCCAGAAAAGCAGCGGACTGCCGAATCGCGTCCTCGGAATCAGCGGCGTCAAGGCCGTATACGATCAGGTCTTGATTTACGATGTCCATAAACGATTTTCTCCTTTGTTTGCATTTATTGCATCCTGTGATTCTGGCAAGTATAATAAAAAATATTGATCAGTAAGGGGGTAACCCTATGGGCACGAAGAACGAAATGTTAATCCGCGTTGCCGAATTGTACTATGAGCAACAACTGAGCCAGAATGCAATTTCCGATATCCTCGGCGTTTCGCGTTCTTCCATTTCAAGAATGCTGGACGAAGCGCGCGATGCCGGGATCGTCGAAATAATCGTCCATAATCCTTTAAAAAGCAACGCCGACCTTTCTTACAAATTGCGCGACGCCCTCGGGTTGCGGGATGCGATCGTATTTACCGGAAAATACACCCGCAGCGAATCTTTCGTGCGCTGCGGCAGTACCGCGGCGAAGCTACTGTCCGCCGTTTTGGAAAACAGCCAGAACATCGGCATTACCTGGGGCAGGGCCACCCAATCCTTCGTAAACATGATCGAGCCGTTTCAGTATTACGGCGTAAACATCTCCCAGATGGTCGGCTGCCTTGGAACCGGCAATCCGGTCGAAGACGGCATCGAAATCGCGATCCTGCTTTCAAGAAAGCTGAACGGCACCTATTCCAACATCTACGCGCCGGTCTACGTTTCCAACGAATCCGTCTACCGGTATCTGCTCGCCGAACCGCAGATCCGCAATGCGATCGAACGCGCCAATCATACGGACCTTGTGTTTACCGGCATCGGCACGATTTTCGACGACAGCACCGCCCTGATCCGGACCGGCCATCTGAACGAGAAGCAGCGTCAGGCGATCATCGATCTCGGAGCGGTCGGCCATCTGCTTGCGCGGCATTACGACATCGACGGAAACGAAATCCGCATTGACGGGTGCTTCCCGGTCTCCGCGCCGCTCAGCGCGCTGACCTTGTCCAAGCTCTCCGTCGGCATGTGCACCGGAGTCATCATGAAGAATGCCGTACTCGCCGCCGTTCGGGCGAAATACATCAATGTGCTGATCGTGGACGAAGACCTTGCCAACGCCCTGATCGCGGAAGTCGGAGCATAAAACCGGCGACCCCCTTATTTCAGGTCCTCGTTGCAATGAATCACCATTTTGCATCCTTCCCCGCGAAGCGCGGCGTCGAACGCGTCGCGCCATTTGGCGAGCGGCACGATATTCGTTACGATCTTCTCCGGAATAACGGTCCCCCGGCTCATCAGCTCAATCGCGGTCTTCCATGAAGTCGGCTTCTGGCTTCTGGAGCCGACATAGACGATCTCCCGGTGGAGGATCAGGTCCGTAGCGATTTCCTCCCGGCCTTTCGGAAAAACGCCCATCTGAATCACCCTGCCTTTTTTCTTTACGACTTCAAGCGCCTTATTCACGGCCGGCACCGCGCCGGAACATTCAAACGCCGCGTCGACTCCTACGCCGTTCGTCATCTCCTTTATAACGGCCGAAAGGTCTTCGTTTTGCTGATCCACAGTCCGGTCCGCTCCGTTTCTGCGCGCAATTTCAAGCCGCTCCTCGTCGGTCTTGATTCCCGCGACGACGACGGTCGCACCGCTGGCCTTTGCAACCTGTGCGACCATCTGGCCGATCGCGCCCGCGCCGAACACGCAAACGGTTTCGCCTTTTTGAATCTTACCCTTTTCAATGACCGAATGCACCGCGCAGGCAAGCGGTTCCGTTAAGCTTGCCGAAAGAAAGTCGACATTCGCCGGCAGCTTATGAACGCGCTTTTCATGGCTGACGACATACTCCGCCATGCTTCCGTTTTCCTGCGTCCCGATTCCTCTGCGGTTGGAGCAGAGGTTGTAATTTTCCGTCAGGCAATACGGGCACTTCATGCAGGTTGCAAACGTCGTTTCGCTGGTCACGCGGTCGCCCACTCGAATTTCTTTCACGTCCGGCCCGGTCTCGGTAACGACGCCGGAAAACTCGTGCCCCAGTATCACGGGCGGCTGCGTGCTGGGATAAGTGCCCTTGAATGCGTGCAGATCCGTCCCGCAAACGCCTGAGTATGCAATTTTTATTTTAACGAGATCGCCCGTAGCAACCGGCTCCGGTACGTCCTTGTAGATCATATGGTCATAGCCTTTTTCCATTTTAATAACTGCTTTCAATCGATCACCTTCTATGAATTTATGTGCTTCTATATGAATTTTTGTGCATTTGATTGTCGATTTGCCTTACAGCATTTAATATATCTTGGCGTGCAAAAAAAGTCAAGGTTTTTTCACATTTAAGCGCATTTTTTGTATTTTCGATCGAAATTAGGAATTATTCCGTATATTATTGGCAATCGCTTGACAAACCATTATCAAGATGAAATAATAATTTTGTGATTTCAGATATGAATATTTGTCCATTTAATTGCACATTATTTCTTTTCCGCGATGTTCGGTTACAGAAAGGGGTATCGATTCTATGAGTTCTTCAGAGTACACGACCAAACAAATTGAAAAAGCCGCCACGAATATTCGAAAGCATATTTTAAAAATTGCTTTGGATCGTGGCGGCTGCTATCTCGCGCAGGCATGTTCCAGCGCGGAAATACTCTCTTCTTTATATATGGGCGTTCTTAACCTCGGCCCGAGTCTGGGATCGATGGACGCGCTCCCGTTCCCCGGCGTACCGGGGCCCGACAACATGGACTATCCGAAAGGTTCGCTGTATCACGGCGCGCCGCTCCCCGACAAAGACCGCTTTTTCGTTTCCCCGGCGCATTATGCGTCCGTCGTATACTGCGCGCTGGCGGAATGCGGGCGCCTTTCCTATGACGCGATCGAAAAGTTCAATGTCGACGGCTGGAATCTGGAAATGATCGGCGCCGAGCACTCGCCCGGTTTCGAGTGCACCGCGGGCTCTCTCGGGCAGACCGTCTCCATGGCGTGCGGAACCGCACATGCCCGCAAACTGAAAGGCGACACCGGCAAGGTTTACATCCTGCTCTCGGACGGCGAAGTCCAGGAAGGGCAGGTCTGGGAAGCAATGCAGGCTTCCTACTTCTACCATCTTGATAATCTGGTCATTTACATCGACGTCAACGGCCAACAGGTCGAAGGAAGCACGAAGGAAGTCATGGACATGGGCGCGCTGGACGAACGTTTTCGCTCATTCGGTTCCACGGTCGTCAACATCGACGGGCACAATGTCGAGCAAGTGATTGCGGCATCCAAGCTGCCGCACGAGGGCGGGCCGCTGGTCATTCTCTGCAAAACATGCGGCGCCCACGGGATTCCGCTTCTTGAACGGCGCCTCCCGTACATGCATTTTGTTCGAATCGGCGCGGACGAGGTCGACGCGTTCCGCGAGTTTTATCGCACAATGGGCGAACAGGAGGACAAGTAAAATGAAAATAGAGGTTAACACGCATTCGAAAAACATGATACGCTTCGCAAAGGAGCACGAAAACGCCGTCGTAATGTCCGCCGACCTTGGAACGTCGTGCGAAGTCAAGGAGTTCCATCGCCTTCTTCCGGAACGTTATTTCTCCATGGGCATTGCCGAGCAAAACATGGTGAGTTGGGCGGCCGGCCTTGCGCGCGAGGGCTTTCTGCCTTACCTGCATACCTTCGGCGTCTTTCTTTACCGGCGCGTGCTCGACCAGCTTGAAATGTCCGTTGCCTATAGCAACCTGCCCGTCACGTTCGTGGGCTTTTTGCCCGGCATCATGACTCCGGGCGGCGTTACGCACCAAGCGGTGGACGACATCGCGGCGATTCGCGCCGTCCCGAACATGACCATTTTCGACGTCGGCGACGCAACGGACATCGAATCCGTTCTGGACCTTGGCTACGAAGTCGGAGGCCCCGTGTTCATCCGCATGCTGCGCAAGGAAGTCCCGCGCCTCTTCCCGGCAGAGGAAAAGATGGTCTTCAACCGCGCGCGCACCCTGTCCGAAGGCAGCGATATCGCGATCCTTTCCTCCAGCATCTGCACGGAAGAAGCCATGCGCGCAACCGCGGTTTTACACGAGAAGGGCGTGTCCATTCAGCATTTGCACGTTTCCACCATCAAGCCGTTTACGGACCCGACGGTCACGGAAGCGCTCGGCAAGGTGAAATACGGCGCGGTCACCATTGAAAACCATCTGGTGACGGGCGGGCTGGGCACGGCCGTTGCGGAAGTGATTGCGGACAACGGCCTGAACACAAAGCTCGCCCGCGTCGGCATCAACGGCTATGCGCACGGCGCGTCGAAGATGTACCTGATGAAAAAATACGGACTCGACGCCATGTCTCTCATCCATGCCGTGGAAAGCATTATGGGCACACGGTTCGACATTAAGGAAGAGGACCTCGCGGAGGTTCGCTTCGAAGATTATTCCGCCGTATAAGAAAGGGGAAACAGCCGTGTTTGAAACAGAAAAAGCCGAAGTCATTCAGACGGGAGTACTGCTCGACCGGTACCAGCTTGTCGCGCTTGCCGGCGGCAACGTCAGCCTCCGGATGCCGTCGGGCGAGATTCTCGTCACGCCTTCCGGAATGATTTATGAACATATGGTGGTGGACGATATCGTCGTTATGGATATCGACGGCAACATCATCGAAGGCACGAAAAAGCCGTCCTCCGATACGGAAGCAAGCCTCTATATTTTCAAAAAGCGCCCGGACCTGAACGCCGTCATTCATACCCATCAGCCGTATGCAACGGCCATCGGGCTGGTTCAGGACGAATTCCATATCAACCTGACGACGCTCGGCAACGCCGCGGGCGGCCATGTAAAAGTCGCCCCGCTCAGCGCCGCCGGCAGCGTGGAAATGGGCGTCGATACCATCAACTATCTGGGCAAGGGCCGCGTCGTCATCCTTGGTAACCACGGCGTAATGGCGGTCGGCACTTCCCTGAAGCAGGCGCTCAACGCAGCCGTATACACGGAGGAAGCCGCAAAATGTTATCTTGCCGCGCGCGCTCTCGGGCCGGTAAAGCAGATGAACGACGCGCAGATTCAGCAATCCATCGACGTCTACAAATATGTAGGCCAGGGTACGGAGCCTATTCCGGAAGAACTGAAGAAACGGAACGGGTAACGCTTTTTAATCCGGGAAAATCCCATTCAGGAGGAACTATATGTACACGCAGCAAACAACGGTCGTCAACCAAACCGGGCTTCACGCCCGTCCCGCTTCCGATTTCGTTACGGAAGCAAAAAAATACGCTTCCAAGATCACGATCCGTAATCTGAGCGACGACACCGCCAACGCCGTCAATGCAAAGTCGATCGTCCGTATCCTCAGCGAGGGAATGGGGCCCGGCACAAAGGTCGAAATCTCCGCCGAAGGCGAAGACGAAACCGCCGCGGTCGACGGGCTTGTCGCTCTGATCGACTCCGGATTCGGAGAGTAGCCCCTTAGCCGGAGAATTCAGTATGCGGCGGTATGTTTTGCAACCCGGCAGCCGTTGGCGTGCGAATTCAGGCTTTTCCATAGGAGACCTCCGCTCCAGTGCCGGAAAGCTGTTGCCGAGCAACTTCCGGACAGCAAAAAAGCCCCGTTCGTGGGCTTTTTTGCCGTCTTGAGCGGTCTGAATTCCCTTTTGTATCGTCCGGCGGGTTCGAAAGCTTGAAGCCGGCCGTTACCGGCCCGCCCGGTATCCGAGCGCGCGCGAAATATCCCGGGCAGCGTCCAGAACCAGTTCCTTGGCACGCTGAAACTCGATCGATTCCGTCGGATAAAACATGCTGACGATGGAAAACGAATAACAGGGCTCTTTGGAAACATCATAAACAGGCGCCGCTACGGAATGCAGCCCGACATGGAACTCGCTGTTATCGATCGAATAACCGCGTTCGCGCGTTAACGCAAGCTCCTGTTCGAACGCCTCGTATGTATGGATCGTATTCGGCGTGTAGATCTGCATGCCGTGCTCTTTTAAAATATGCTTCACCTGCGCATTCGGCAGGTAAGCCAGCAAGACCTTGCCCTGTACTGTGCAGTGCACCGGAAGCTTCGTCCCCTCTTTAGAAACCACGTGGAACGCGCTCGTCGATTCGAGGAAGCTGATGATCAGGACCTCTCCGCGGCTGAGCATCGCAAGGCAGACCGACTCGCCAAGCTCATTGGAAATCCGCTGCATATACGGCTTTGCGATTTCCGTCACATCCCAGTTGCTGCTGATGGCGCACCCCAATTCGAACACGCGGATACCCAGCAGATACCGCCCGTCAAACGTGGACTGCTCGATGATATCGTGCGCGCGCAGCGTTGAAAGCAGCCGATGGATCGTGCTTTTGGCATAGCCCGTCCTCTGGGAGAGTTCCTGAAGCGAAAGCGGTCGTTTCGATTCGGCGAGCACATCGATCAGCCGAATCGTTTTTTCAACGGACTTTACTTCGTTGTTTGTCGAAGGCATATTGCCCTCCTGTCCGCCGCGCTGCCGGCGGGGCGGACGTTCCTCCTCCCGTTGGCAGACAAGCTCGAATTTGTCTTATTCTACACCAGCGTCGCGGTTTTTACAAAGGATGCGATGACTTTGCCGTTTCGAATGACATACGGGCGCGACGCGCGCGTGCGAAGCGCTTCCTGCACGTTATCGGCGTCGATGATGTTCAAATCCGCGGCATTCCCGCGCTCGATGCCGTATGCGCCGTCCGGATCGAAGATACGCGCGCTGTTTTTCGTCAGCATATCGAACATGATCTTCGCCGTTTCCGGCGTGTTGTACTGCGCCGTATAAGCCCCGACCAGACCGTAATCGAGAGGGTCGCCCGTACCGTAAAGGTGGAACCCGTCGCAGATCGTGTCCTGCGCGGTCGCAACGTTGATTCCCATATCGACCATCTCGCGGATGCGCGTCACCCCGCGGGTCCGCGGCTCCGCGTCGATCCCCATGATCGCCAGAACCTGCGTATTGGTACATACGTTGACGTCCGCTTCCTTCAGGAGCTTCATGACCTTGACCGCATGCGATTGGTTCTGGTATGCGATCGAGGTGCAGTGCCCGCCGGTCACGCGTCCGCCCAGGCCCTTCTTCAGCGTCAGCCAGGCTGTGTATTCAAGCGAGCGGTCGAACATGTCCTTGGACTGATCGATGTGCATATCGATCAGGCAGCCGTACTTTTCGGCAATTTCGAAAACGAGGTCCACATGCCGCAGTTTATGCTCGTCCAGCCATTCCGCAGCGGGCATCCCGCCGACGACGTCCGCTCCCATCTCCATGGCTTCCCACATAAGTTTTTCCGAACCTTCGTTGCAGAAGATCCCTTCCTGCGGAAACGCGACCACCTGCAGGTCGCAGATGTCCTTCGTCGCTTCTTTGGCCGCAAGCACGCCCTCCAGCCCGACAAGATTCGCCATGTTGTCGATATCGACATTGGTGCGCAGCTTCGTCGTTCCATACATTACGCACTCGCGAATTGCACGTACCGCGCGGCTTTTTACGTCCTCGACCGTGTAGTGACGCTTGATGTCGTGCATAATATGAATGGAATCCTCCAGGGTTTCCACCGTGCTCTCACGTCCCTTCAGCGCCGTATACGCCTTGTCGAAATGCATATGCGTATTCACAAACGTTGGCGCCGCCAGCATGTTTTTCGCATCGATCACCTCTGCACCGGGAATGTCTGCAGGATCGATCCCTTTTCGAATTTCGAGATAGCGCCCGTCGTCGATCAGAATATCTTCGATTTGCCTGTGTCCTAAAATGTTGGCATTTTTAATCAGTAACATGCTCCACTTTGTCCTTTCTGTCTGAGTTGATCCATACTGAGTTGAAAACCCGAAAAGCCAATGTCCTTTTTCAGTATATCGGACAAAGAAAAAACGGCAATGCCTTCCGTTCCGTATTATGGAAATATAGGTTCATATCACGAAACGATATGCTTTCGCCTTGACTTTCGGGGCTTTGTTCTAAACATAGCGGTTCTCTCCCGCCTTGCGCCCGGAAATAAAGATCAAAGCGGTCATGAAGATCGCGCACAGTATAGAAGCGTTCCATCCGCCCGTCAGGTCGTGCAGCCAGCCGGCGATCATCGGCCCCAGCGCCCCCATCGCGTACCCGATTGACTGCACCATGCCGGAAAGGCTGGTCGCCCGTTCCGCCGTTTTCGTTCGCAGGCCGAGAAGCAGCATGCAGAGGCTGAAACACGAACCCGTGCACAGGCCGCACAGCATCGACGCTATCGTCAGCAGTGCTTTCGACTTTATGAAAAAGAACAGCCCGACCGAAACCGCATATACGCCGGCAATGACGGCCGTTAAGCCTTTTTGGTCTTTGAGCCGAACGGCAACGGCCGGAACGATAAACGAAGCGGGGATCGTCATGAGCTGAAAAGCAAACGTAACGTACCCCGCCGCGGTCGGCGTGATCCCCTTTGCCTGCAATATTGTCGGGAGCCACGCCGTAAAGAAGTAAAAAAGGCAGGACTGCGCTCCCATAAGCAACGTCAGCCACCATGCCAGCGGAGAACGATAGACCGGCCGTTCCTGTTTGACCGGCGCATCGACGTACGCGTCGCAGATGATAAGATTGCGTTGCGGCCACCAGACAACAAGCGCCAAAATCAACAGCAGCAGCCAGACGGCAAGCGAATTTCGCCATCCGAATCCCGTTATCTGCGAAAGCGGGTAGCTCACGGCCGAGGACGTCGCCGCAAATGCGGACATAGAGATAGTAAAGACGCTTGTAACCGTTTCGACACGTTGTGGAAAACGGGCTTTGATGATCCCCGGGATCAGCACGTTTCCAAACGCGATCCCGCTTCCGAGCATCACGGTGCCGATGAACAGCCCCGCAACGCCGGCGTAGGAGCGTAAAACGATTCCCAGTCCGGCGATAAACAGGCTGGCAATCATCGTTATGCCCGCGCCAAACCGCCGGCTCATCCTGCTGGAAACCGGCGCAAAGAGTGCAAACATGATCAGCGGTATGGTCGTAAGCAATCCAAAAACGCTGCTTTGGAACGGAAAGCTTTCTGCCATGCTTGCGACAAGCGGCCCAACCGCCGTAATCGGCGCGCGCAGATTTGCCGCGGCAAAGACGATTGCAAGTAGCAATAGAAAATCCTTCTTTTTCATAGCCGGCGCATTTTTTATCCTTTCATGGGTTTGTAAAGAAGTGAATCCGGGCATATCTATGCTAACCCTCTGGATTTACTAATTGCAAGGGTACCGTAAGCGCGCTCGTTTAACAAGCTTTTGCGTTCCGCATTGCGGAATTAATTTTCCAATTTGCAAAACGTTATGCATGATCAAAAAACGATCCCTTCATTTTTTGTCGCATTATCTTGGATTTTGGAACCCATTTGCATTTGACGCTGCATTTCTTCAGCCGGATACAGCCGTTAAAAGTCTTAATGGTATTAATAGAAATTGACAGTATGCTTCCATATCCCTATAATGAGCTTGTTTATATTGCAGTATCCTGTCGGGCTCCAAACGGCAGGATGCAGCCCACATCACCGAAGCCAACGGTTTGTTTCCATTTGTCCATACAATTGAAGATCACAAAGCCGGTTGTCCATTTTTGGCTGAAAGCGTTTGCTTCACCGCAGGCCTTTTTCGCAAATACAGATTTTATGGAGGAACGCAACGAATGAAAAAACTATTAGCATGGTTACTGGTCTTGGCTATGGCGCTCTCCGCCTTTGGCTGCGCTGCTTCGCAGGAAACTGCAACCGAAGCCACCACCGAAACCGAAACGGCAACCGAAGCCACCGCATCCGAACCGGCAGCCGAAGCTACCGACGAAACGGCCGACTATTCGGATATTCGTGTCGTAGCGCTGCTGCCCGGAACGATCACCGATAACGGCTGGAACTACATCTGCTACGAAGCCGTTCAGAACATCGGCGAGACCTACGGCTGCACGGCGGAATACGTTGAAAACATTGCAGTTTCCGATATGGGCGAATTCCTCAACATGTATGGCGAGGACGGCTACGATATGGTCATCGTCCACGGTGCGCAGTTCGAATCCGTCGTTACGGAGATCGCGCCGAATTATCCCGATACGAAGTTCTGCCTCTCGTACGGCTTTAAAATCGACGGTTCCACCGACGCGAACCTGGAGGATATCGCGAACCTCGCATACGTCGGCCCGGTCGGCATGGGCGTTGCAATCGGCGGCATCATGGGCATCCTGACCGACACGAACAAAGTCGTGTTCCTCGGCGGCATGGATATCCCGGCCATCGCGGATATCGTCAGCGGCATCGCGGCGGGCGTCGCGCTCACCAATCCGGACGCCACGGCGACCACGGAATATATCGGAACCCTGACGGATCAGGATATGGCGCGCGAGGCGGCCAACGCTTTTATCGCGGAAGGTTATGACGTGATCTGCGCTTCCGCAAACAGCGCGCAGCTCGGCTGCCTCTGGGCGGCGGAAGACGCCGGCGTGTACGCCCTCGGCTTCAACAGCGATCAGTACGAAATCGCTCCGGACGCGGTCGTGCTGAGCGTCATGCGCAACTACAGCTACATCTACATGAACGTGTTTGAACAGATGATCGCCGGCAACTGGAAGAGCGGCAAGGTCGCTTATGAGCTGACTGAAAACGGCACGGTCATTTCCGACTGGCATGGCTGGGACGAGAAGCTGCCCGCCGAAAAAGTCACGGCGATCGACGACTTCATCGCCAAACTGTTCGCAGGCGGTTACGAAGGTCAATACTAATCTGCATACCCTCGTCTGGGCGCATGCCATCATGCGCCCAGACTTCATAATGTGCCTCCGTTTCCAAGCGCGGAGAGATTGTGAGTAAACATGAAGAAAGTTGATACGGTAAAGTTTCGGACCGCATCGGCCGATGTGGCGCGTCAGGCTCTGGTTTCGGTGTCGGCTATTGTGATTGCGCTTTTGCTGGGCATGGGGCTCATCGCATTGATGAACATCAGCCCGGTAAAAGCGTTTTCCGCTTTAATAGAAGGTGCGTTCGGAAGCAAAAACTCCGTCGGTGAAACACTGGTCAAAATGACCCCCCTGCTGTTCACCGGTATGAGTTACGCGATTGCCAACCGCTGCGGTTTGACAAACCTCGGCATGGAAGGGCAGATGTATATCGGCGCGATGTTTGCGGCATATGCGGGCATCAATATTTCCGGCCTTCCGCCGGTGCTGCACGTCTTTTTGTGCATCGTCCTCGGATTCATCGGCGGCGGCATCTGGTGCCTGATTGCAGGCGCGCTGAAGGTTTGGTTCGGGGCAAGCGAAATCATCGTAACGGTCATGCTCAACACCGTTGCGATTTTTCTGATCGAATACATGGTAACCAGCGGCCCGATGCTGGAGCCTCCGGGAACGGTAACCGGACAGTCCAGCCCCGTTCTGGACAGCGCCCGTCTCGGCACGCTTATTCCCGGCACGCGGTCGCACTGGGGCTTTGTGATCGCACTGTTCTTTATCTTTTTATTCTGGCTGTTTCTCTGGAAGAGCAAAAAAGGCTACGAAGTCCGCGTGTCCGGCTATAATCTTCAGGCCGCTGCGTATTCCGGCATCAATACGAAACGCAATATCCTGTTGGTTACGTTCCTTGCCGGCGGGCTGGCCGGCCTTGCGGGCGTCTGCGAAGTGCTCGGCGTGCAAGGTCGTCTTTACGCGTCCTTTTCGCCCGGCTACGGATTCGACGGCATCGCCGTCGCGCTCATCGGAATGAACTCGCCGATCGGCATCGTCGTCGGCGCGCTGCTCTTCGGCGCGTTCCGCTCCGGCGGCAACCGCATGCAGATGCGCGCGCAGGTGCCGGACGCGATCGTCAGCGTCATTCAGGCGTTCGTCATCATCGCGGTCGTCGCCAGCCAGATGGTCCTGGAAATCTGGAACGAACATCGGCTGAAAAAGTTGCAGCAAAGCAAGGAGGCGTAGTTTTATGGAATTTTTATCGACATTCGCCGGCTGGACCGCAACGGACATCCGCCTGGCAACGCCGCTGCTTCTGGCGGGCCTCGGGCTGTTGCTGATGAACCTCGCCGGAATACTCAACATCGGCGCCGAAGGCACGATGCTGATTGCGACGCTCATGGCCGTGGTCGGTTCCTATTATACCGGAAGCGTCTGGCTCGGCATGCTGTTCGCCATGGCGTCCGGTGCGCTGGTCGGGTTGCTCTTCGCGTTTTTAACGGTCACGCTTCGCGCCAATCAGGTCGTGGTCGGCGCCGCGGTCAACATCCTCGGCAGCGGCCTGTCCGCAACGCTGTTTCGCATTCTCTTCGGCGTCAGCGCGAACGTGCCGCTGATCGACGTGTTCGAAAACTGCAGCATCCCGGTTTTATCGGATATCCCGTTTTTCGGCGAAGCGTTTTTCCGGCAGATGCCGCTCGTGTACATCGCCTTTTTAATGGTTCCGCTGACTTCGTATTATCTGTTCCATACGCAGTCCGGTCTGAACCTGCGCGCCGTCGGCGAAAACCCGCGCGCCGCGGACACGCTCGGCATAAACGTTTACCGCACGCAGTATCTCTCCATCATCGTCGGCAGTATGATCATCGCCATGGGCGGCGCGTTCATGTCGACCGGCCTGACGAAGTTCTTTTCCGAAGAAATGGTCTCCGGCCGCGGATTCATCGCGCTGGCAGCGGTGATCTTCGGGCGGTATAAACCGTCCGGCATCATGCTTGCGGCCATCGTATTCATGGCCGGTACCGTCGCCGGAAACGTCCTTCTTGCGTCTTCGTCGCAAATCCCGTACCAGTTCCTTACGATGCTGCCGTATATCCTGACCATCGTCGTGCTCGCCACGTTTGCAAAGAGCGCCGTCTCGCCGGCCGAGCTCGGCAAGGCGTACAAGAGAGGCTGAGGAGGTGTCGCAATGTCAACCGTTCTGGAAATGAAACACATCTGCAAGGTCTTCCCCGGCGTCGTGGCCAATTCGGACGTATGCCTTCAAGTGGAAAAAGGCGAGGTCCACACGCTGCTCGGCGAAAACGGAGCCGGCAAATCCACGCTGATGAACTGCCTCTGCGGGCTGTATCGGCCGACTTCCGGAGAAATCCTGATCGAAGGCAAACCCGTCGAGTTTTCGTCCGCAAGGGATGCCATGGCCATCGGCATCGGGATGGTGCATCAGCATTTTATGCTGATTCCGACCATGACCGTCGTGGAAAACTGCCTGATCGGCGCGCACGACGGCAATAAAATGCGACTCGACCTGAAGACCGCGGCGGACCACATTCGCAAGCTTGCGGAAAAGTATCATATGAGCATCGACCCGAACGCGAAGGTCGGCGATCTCTCGGTCGGTGAACGCCAGCGTGTGGAGATCATCAAGGCGCTGTTCCGCGGCGCCCGCATCCTGATTCTTGACGAGCCGACCGCCGTGCTGACGCCACAGGAAACCGAAGAACTGTTCAATATGATCCGCAGCCTCACGAGCAACGGCTTTACGGTGCTTTTTATCAGCCACAAGCTCAACGAAGTCAAGGAAATTTCCGATCGCGTAACCGTGCTTCGGCTCGGGCGCGTCTGCGGGACCTATAACATTCAGGATTGCGAGGCGTCCGACCTCGCGCGCATGATGGTCGGGCGCGACATCGACCTCTCCATCGAACGCAAAACGCAGCAGCGCAGCGAGGTCCTGCTTTCTATCAGCCATCTGACACTGGACAGCGAAGGCGGCAAGACCCGCGACCTGGACGATATCTGTCTGGAGGTGCATGCGGGTGAAATCCTCGGCATCGCGGGCGTTGACGGAAACGGCCAGAGCGAGCTGGTCGATTGCCTGACAGGACTGAAAAAAGCGACCTCCGGCTCCGCGCACTTCAAAGAACTCGACCTGCTCAAGTGCAGCACGCGCAAGATCATGTCGCACGGCCTGTCGCATATTCCGCAGGACCGTCAGCATACGGGGTTGATCATGCCGATGACGCTGATGGAGAATTTCATTCTGCAGGATTATTACCGGCCTGAATTCGGCAAATTCGGCATGCTCGATCAAAAGGTGGTAAACGAATACAGCAACCGCCTGATACACGATTTCGGTGTAAAGACGCCCAGCCGGTTCGAGTTGGCGCAAAACCTTTCGGGCGGAAACCAGCAGAAAGTGATCATCGCGCGCGAAATCAGCCGCAATCCCGATCTTCTGGTCGCCATGCATCCGACGCGCGGGCTCGACGTCGGCGCGATCGAATACATCCATAAAAAAATCGTGGAACAGCGCGATTCCGGCATCGGTATCCTGCTCGTCTCAACGGAAATCGAAGAAGTCATGAAGCTGTCCGATCGTGTGGCCGTCATGTACGAAGGGCGTATCATGGGCATCGTAAAGCCGTCCGAAACAAGCGTGGAGGAACTCGGGCTCATGATGGGCGGCATGCCGCTTACGCAGATTCGAAAAAGCGCATAATTTCAAAATGAAACAGCAGATTGCGACCAAAACATCCCGCCTTTTTGACAGGGCGGGATGTTTATTCTTCACCATCCGGTCCGCCGGCTCTATTCGAACGCATTCGGACGCGAGACGCCTCCGTTCTTTCCGTCCGTCTCGCAGTAGTATTGCGCCTGCGCCGTCCACAACTCGCGATACAGTCCGCCTTCCTGCCGCAGGAGTTGGTCGTGACCGCCGCGCTGGACAATCCGTCCGTCGCGGAACACGATGATATCGTGGCAGAACCGGCAGCTCGACAACCGGTGCGAAATATAGACGGCCGTCTTGTCGCCGACCAGCGTATCGAAACGGCTGTAGATTTCAAACTCCGAAAGCGGGTCGAGGGAAGCGGTCGGTTCGTCCAGCACGATCACCGGCGCGTCCTTGTAGAGGGCCCGGGCGATCGCCATCTTCTGCGTTTCGCCGCCGGAAAAATCGACGCCCGCTTCGTCGAAAAGCTTGCCGACCGGCGTGCCGATTCCTTCGGGCAGGGTATGCAGCCGGCCGGAAAGCCCCGCTTTTTCCGCACAGCGCCGTACGCGCTTTTCGTCGGGCTTCGCCGAGGCGGCGACGTTCATGTCAACCGGAAACGCAAAGATGCGATAATCCTGAAACACGACCGAAAACAGGCTGAGATATTCCGCATAATCATATTTTTTAATGTCGATGCCGTTTAGGCGTATCTCACCCTCGGTCGGATCGTACAGTCGGCAGAGCAGCTTGATAAACGTGGTTTTGCCCGCGCCGTTCATCCCGACAACCGCAAGGCGCTCGCCGATATTGATCTTCAGGGACACGTTCCTCAGCGCAAAATCCTCGGCGCCGGGATAGCGGAACGATACGTTGCAAAATTCGATTTCGTACTCATGGTCGCTGCGTTTCTCAACGGGCAGCGTGCCGCGGTACATGAGATCCGGCAGATTCAGGAGCGCATGGATGTCGCCCATAAACCGGCAGCCGACGCGGATTTCCGTGATCCCGACAAACAGCCCCGATATTCCGGTGAAAAGCTTCTGGATTGCGCCGATATACTGCATGACGCTGCCGATCGTGATCATGCCGGCCAGCGCCTTGAGCGCGACAAAGGCGTAAATCAGGAATACGAAAACGCTGTTGGAAACCGATCCCCCGCTTTCGACCCGCGTCTTTGTCTTGGCCATCTTTTTCAGGTAGCTTTCCATATCGGAAACGAATTTTTTGTGCACGCCGGCGACCATCGCTTCGGAATCGTAGATGCGCAAATCCTTACCGTTGCGGTAGTCTCCGCACAGCGTGAACATCATGTAGAGCCCGATGCGGTTGATTCCCATCATTCCGTTGAATAATTCCATCTGAAATTCGCCGTATACGCGGCTTGCGCGCATCTGAATCCATACGGCGCCCGCCATAACCGCCATCAGCGCGAACACCCAAAGCGGAGAATTCATCGTCAGAGCCAGGCCGGACAGGCCGGCCGTTTCCGCCGGAACAAACAACGCCGACGCAACGAAGACGGATGCGACGATCTGCGTAAGGCTCGTGATCAGCTCGCCCATCTGCGCGGCAAAGGCCGCGATGCTGCCGTTCATGTTGTCGTATTCCAGTATCCGCTGGCGCAGGTCGTGCAGGACGGGGCTGTCCATATACGCATAATCGAGCGCAAGAATCTTCTCGCTGATGCGGCTGTCGATGCGGACCGCAAGCGTCCGGCCCTTTGCCCTGCGCATGCGCTCCATCCAGTCGGAGCCGAGTTTGAGTAAAAAACTCCCGCCGACGGTGACGGAAACAAGAAGGACCAGCCGTGCCGCGTCCCCGCCGGAAAGCAGCTCGTCGAGTATACGCGCGGTCAGCACAAGCGCAAGGAAATACCGCGCCGTCTCCATCAGCGCGCGCCCGGTCACAACGGGCAGGTACGTTCCGTCGAGTTCGTTCAGCAGCCGGATGGAAGCGGTCAGCGTCTTCCAGTCCTTCTTTAGCGTACCCGGATGCGATTTCATAGCGCCACCTCCGGATTTTCCTGATAGTAATGGCTTTGCACCGTGAACATTTCCGCATACCTGCCGTTTTGCGCCATCAACTGTTCGTGCGTACCCGTTTCGGCCACTTTCCCGTGCTCCAGAAACACAATCCTGTCGCAAAACCGCGTGGACGCGAGTCGGTGGGAAATATAGATCGAGGTTTTCCCTTTCGCCATCTGCGCATATTGCTCGTACAGGCGGGATTCCGCAATCGGGTCGAACGCGGCGGTCGGCTCGTCAAGGACCAGCACCGGCCCGTCCTTATACAGCGCGCGCGCCAGAATCAGCTTTTGCCGTTCCCCACCGGAAAGCTGCGTGCCGTCGTTTACGAAGATGTTGTTGAGGTAAGTGCGCGGCCCGTCCGGCAGCTTTTCCACCTTTTCCTTCAGGTCGGACAGGGTCAGCGCGCGGTCCAGCCGGCCCATGTCCGTTTGCCCGAGCGGCTTCATGGAGACGTTTTCCGCAATGGAAAACGACAGGATGCAGGCGTCCTGAAACGCCACGGAAAACAGGCCCTGATAATCGCGAATGTTATATTCGTCGGCGGGAACGCCGTTCAGCAGGAGTTCGCCCCGCTCCGGGCGCAGCAGGCCGGTTATAATGCCGACCAGCGTCGTCTTGCCCGCGCCGTTGGCTCCGACGATCGCAAGCCGTTCCCCCTTCTCAATAAACAGGTTCAAGTCCTCAAACAGGGGCTCTTCGCCGTCCGTATATCTGAAATATATGTTTCGAAGTTCAATCGAGTATGCCGCGCCCGCCGGATCCAGCGGACGCCCTGCGCCACGGTTGCTCCGGTCGGGCATGTCGAGATATTCGCGCAGGTCCCCTACTTGCAGCGAGGCCCGGTTAATCCGTCCGCCGTCGTCGACAATCCCGCTCAGCCAGACGGAGAAACCCGTAATCGCACCGAAAAGCAACACGAACTCGCCGACCGAAAGCCCCTGCAGCGCCAGGTAGATCAGGTACGCATATGCAAGCCCGTCCCGCAGCAGGATGATCAGCGCGTCCGTAACGTTTGAAAGGTAATATCGCTTCTGGATTCGCAAGTTCCATGCGTGGCGTTCCCCAATGAACCGCCGGAACAGGCTTAGGAACCATTCCGCCATGGAGTACAGGCGGATGTCTTTGGCGTTGGCGACTTCAAACGCCTGCTCGCGCAGATAGTACAGCTTGTTATTGATAGACGCGGTTTCGGTTTTATGCAGGTGCTCATACCGTGCGGCGCGACGCGACGCGTAGACGACCGGAACGGACCCGATCAGCAGCAGGCCCACGATAACCGGGTTGAGCGAGGCAAGGATTGCGCCGTAAATCACAAGCCCACATGCATTTTTAACGAAAGAAATCAGATAGCGAATCAGGGACTCGGTGCTGGATTCGTTCGATTCGGTCGCGTCCATCGCTTTTTGCCAGCGCACGCGACCTGCGTTCGAAGCGACGTTTTCGTAATCCGTCGTGATCGTTTTTTCGCCCGCACGGGACGCAAGCGTCATTCTGTGGCTCATGGCGCGGATCATGATCTGGTCGTCCGCGATCCTGCGCAGGATTTCGCTGAGCAGGAGCGCGAGGGAGCAGCAGCCGATGATGGCGAGCAGGCGCGGCGCCGCCGATTGCGCCTGCAAGGCGTCGATGACGAACTTCGGCAGATAAATGCCGAGCACCGCAGTAACGAGCTGCGCCACGACGGGCAACGGGAGCAAAAAGAATAAAGACGGGTCGA